>JBBQJM010000057.1:0-11975 GCA_038325895.1 Mycobacteriales bacterium | reverse complement strand
TGGAGCACGCCCTGCAATTGGCGGCCGACCTCGAGGACGAGGAAATTGCCCGGAAATTGGCAACCGGCCGATGATCGACGGACAGTGCGCCTGATGTGAAGATCGTTGATGCCAACGTGCTGCTCTACGCGGTCAATGCCGACAGCGCGCACCACGACAGCGCCCAACGGTGGCTGCTGAAATCACTGACAGGGAATGAAGCGATCGGGTTTGCATGGGTCAGCCTGCTGGCGTTCGTCAGGGTGTCGACCAATCCCCGGATCTTCGCCTCGCCGCTGCCGATTTCAGTCGCTTTCGACCTCGTCGATTCTTGGCTGGTCCAGCCTCCTTCAACGGTTCCTGCACCGACCGCCCGTCACGCCGCCCTGCTTCGCGGACTGCTGGAGCAGACCGGCGCTGCCGGCAACCTCACCACGGACGCCCACCTCGCGGCACTGGCGATCGAGCACTCGGCTGACGTGGTCACGTTCGACCGGGACTTCGCGAGGTTTGCCGTTCGCGTCCACATCCCGGAATAGCAGACAACCTGCACAAACCGTTGCCGGCGGCCGACTGCGCCCTCCTTGACCAATCGATTCCCCGGGCGGGACGATCGGTCCCATGCCCTCCCCCGGCCGCCTCGTCGCGTTCGCCGCCTCCCGCGATCTTGCTCGCACGCAACGGTTCTACACCGAGCAGCTGGACCTGACTCTGGTCGAGGCCAACCCGGGCGCAGTGGTGCTGGACAGCGACGGCGTTCAGCTGCGGGTGACCCTCGTCGCCGAGAAGGCCGCGGCGCCTTACACCGTGTTGGGCTGGGACGTGGACGACCTGACGGCCGTGGTTGCGCAGCTGCGGGCGCGTGGGGTCACCTTCCACCGCTATCCGGGCATGGACCAGGACGGCGACGACGCCTGGACCGCACCGGACGGTACGAAGGTCGCCTGGTTCAGCGACCCCGATGGGAACGTCCTGTCGCTGTCCCGGCATCCACACTGACTTCTCGGCCGACCCAGGCCCCCGCCGCCGTGGCGGAGATAGGCCCCCGCCGCCGTGGCGGAGGTGAGGGCGCAGCAGCCGATCGTCAACCGGAAACGGGCACCGCGGGCCGCGCGTCGAGAAGGGCCAGGACGGCCGGCAGCACGTCACCCAGCGGCACGGTGGCCTGCTCCCCGCTGGCCAGGTTCTTGATTTCGACGGTGCCCGACTCGAGCTCCTTGTCTCCGAGAACGAGAGCGACGCGCGCTCCCGATCCCGCCGCGGCCTTCATCGCGGTCTTCAGCGCCCTGCCCCCATAGGCCATGTCGCAGCGGATTCCAGCGCGGCGCAGCTCGTGCGAGATGACCGACAGGGAAAGCACTGCCGCCTCACCGACGGGCACACCGTAGACGTCGCAACGGTTCTCGTCGCCGACTGTCACCCACTCGGCCTGGGTGGCCAGCAGAGTGCGATCCACCCCGATGCCGAACCCGATGCCGGACAACGATTGTCCACCCAGTTCGGCCATCAGTCCGTCGTATCGCCCGCCGCCGCCCATTCCGGATTGCGCGCCCAACCCGGGATGCACGAACTCGAACGTGGTGCGGGTGTAGTAGTCCAGGCCCCGCACCATCCGAGGGTTGAGCACGTACGGCACCGCCTGCGCGTCAAGGATCGCCCGCACCCGGTCGAAGTGCGCCCGGCATTCCGGGCACAGGTGGTCGATCATCAGCGGCGCGTCGGCCAGCAACTCCTGCATGTGCGGCCGCTTGTCGTCCAGCACCCGCAGCGGGTTGATCCTGGCGCGTTCCGTGGTCGCCTCGTCCAGGTCGAGCCCGGCCAGGAACGCGGTGAGTCGGTCGCGGTAGGCCGGGCGGCAGGTGGTGTCGCCCAGTGAGGTCAGGTCCAGCCGGAATCCGGACAGCCCGAGCTCCCGGAAACCCTCGTCGGCGACCGCGATCACCTCAGCGTCCAGCGCCGGGTCGTCGGTCCCGATCGCCTCGATGCCGACCTGGTGCAGCTGCCGGTACCGCCCGGCTTGTGGCCGCTCGTACCGGAAGAAGGCCCCGGAATAGACGAGCTTCACCGGCAGCGGCCCGCGGTCCATGCCGTGCTCGATCACCGCTCGCATCACCCCCGCGGTGCCCTCCGGGCGAAGCGTCACCGATCGACCGCCCCGGTCGGCGAAGGTGTACATCTCCTTGGACACCACATCTGTCGATTCGCCGACCCCCCTGGTGAACAACCCGGTGTCCTCGAACAGGGGCAGTTCGATCGGTGAGTAGCCAGCGCGGTCCGCGGCGCGCAGCAGGGTCTCGCGGACTGCGACGAACGCCCGCGAGAGCGGCGGAAAGTAGTCGGGGACGCCCTTCGGCGCGGTGAAATCAGCCATGTCGGATGGGTCAGTCCGTTCGGTTCGGGTCGGGGTGGGTCCGCTGGTTCCGCGTGGCGCCCGGGTCGAGGTCGGTGTCGGTGTCGAGGTCGGTGGGGTCAAGGGGTCAGAAACGTCGCGACGGGGTCAGGAACGGATTGCTGGTGCGCTCGTCGCCGACGGTGGTCGCCGGGCCGTGACCGGCCAGCACCACCGCATCGTCGGCTCTGCTCAGCACCCGATCCGCGATGGAGGCGAGTTCCTGGTCCATCGACCCGCCGGGCAGGTCGGTGCGCCCGATGGACCCGGCGAACAGGGTGTCGCCGGTGAACAGGATCTCGGGCCGGTCGCCGTCACCGGCGAGGCGGTACACGACGGAACCGCCGGTGTGACCGGGGAGGTGATCGACCGTCAACGGCAGGTCGGCCAGACCCGGCTCGAGCAGATCGGACAGCGGCAGCACCTGGTCCGGCCGGAATCCGTCCTCCGGCATGCCGGCCAGCAGGGCACGCAGTTCCGCGGAGAGGGCGGCCAGCGGGTCGTCCAGCATGTACTCGTCGGCCGGGTGGATGTAGGCGGGGATGCCCGCCGCCCGGCAGATCGCCGCGGCGGACGCGGTGTGATCCAGATGACCATGGGTGAGCAATACCGCCACCGGGGTCAGCCGATGCTCGGCCAGCAGTGCCTGCAGCTGCTCCGCGGCGTCCTCACCGGGGTCGATGACGACGCACTGGCCGCCCGCCTCGGGAGCGACGACGAAGCAGTTGGCTTGGAACGAGCCGGCCGGGAACCCTGCGATCAACACCCCGTCACCCTAACGCGGGGGCTCTGCTGCGTTTCCGGGTCATGAAAATGGTCCCGCACAGTCCCTTCACACCCGATCAACCGGGGGCGGGGCAGGCTGTCACCTAGACTCCGCCCCGGGGGGGTCCCCGTGCTGGCTCCACCCGAATACCGGGAATGATGACCGCATCAACGAGCCGGGCCGGCGAGCCCGGGTCTATGAGCAACATGGAGGACGACGGTGCCCACCAACCAGCAGCGAAGGGAAGCGGCCAAGCGCAAGCTGCAGCGGCAGTTGGCCAGGCGCGAGGAACGCGACCGTGCCCGCCGTCAGCGGCTGGTGATCGTCGGCGTCATCGCGGCCGTGCTGGTGATTTCCGGCGGAATCTGGTGGGTGGTCTCCGGTCGCTCCACCTCGACAGCCAGCAGCGACACCACATCGAGCGCGGACGCCTCCGGGACCGAGGCTGCGTCGACCGAACCGACCACGCCGACCACACCCTGCTCGTACCCGACCTCCGGGACCGCGGCCAAGCCGGTCACCCCACCGGACAACCTGTCACCGTTGAACACCGGCACGGTTCAGGCCGACCTCACGATCAACGGCTCGCCGGTCCCGGTCACCCTGGACCGCTCGCTGGCGCCCTGCGGCGTCAATGCCTTCCTGTCGCTGGCCCAGCAGGGGTTCTACAACGACACGACCTGCCACCGGCTGACGGTCAGCGGGGCGCTGAACATCCTGCAGTGCGGAGACCCCACCGGGAAGGGCAACGGCGGTCCCGGGTACAGCTTCGCCACCGAGGTCGCCGCGACCGCGACGTACCCGGTCGGCACGGTGGCGCTGGCCAACGCCGGCGGCGACACCAATGGATCACAGTTCTTCATCGTCTACAGGCCGACCACGCTGGATCCCTCGTACACGATCCTGGGCACCGTCGGCGGTGACGGCATGGCGATGATCAACCAGATCGCCGCGGGCGGCACGGTGGGTGGCGGTCAGGAGGGTGCACCCAACACGACCGCGACCATCCAGACGGTCACCGTCCCTGAGGACGCGCTCGAGGGCACCGGCACGTACGCCAGCGAGACACCGTCGGCGGAGCCCACCGACCTGGTACCCACCGACACCGGCGCAGCCACCGACACCGGCGCAGCCACCGACACCGGCGCGGCCACCGACACCGGCGCAGCCACCGATACGGCGGTACCGACCACCAGCGGCGGAACGGGCTGATCGATGCCGGGCGCCGTCGCCGCGCTGACCGGGACCCGTTGCGGGCGCACCGGATCCTGGGCACCCACTGCAGGCCTACCGGGTGGTGTCCGAGGCGATGCGCCAGGTGATCACCGACCCGACAGTCAAGGGCGTGGCCAGCGCTGCCGTCACCGCGGCAATTCCCGACGAGTACTCGGGATTCTGCCGAGCCCTGCGGGAGCGTCCACGTGCGTGAGATGCTCTTCCGGGTGGCCGCGCTGCCGGGCGCCATCGGCCTGGTCCCGGACACGAAACCCGTTGTGCTCGAACCGCTGTCGCACCCGTATCCGCCACCCTCGGCCAGCCGATCCGGTCGGCGGCGGCTCGACGACCTGGTGACCGAGTACTACCGGCTGTACGGGACCGGCACCGCCACGGAGGTGGCGGCGCACCTGGGCACCTCGGCGAGGTCGATCCGGGAATCGATGCCGGCGGACCTGGTCACTGTGGCCGTGGACGGCACGCGGACACAAGCACCGGCAGCGATCGTCGACCAGCTCGCCGGAGCCGACATCGAGGCCGCGGCCGGCCTGGTGCGGCTGCTGCCACCCGCCGATCCGCTGCTGCAACCCCGCGACCGCGCCTTGCTGGCCCCGGATCGCGCGTCCCAGAAGGAGCTGTGGCCGATCCTCGGATCACCCGGCGCGGTGCTGGCACGCGGCGAGATCGCCGGCATCTGGCGCACCAGGGCCGGCGGACGGTCCCTGACGGTGACCGTCACCTTGTGGCGGAAGCTGGCGAAGGACGAGCGAACGGCGTTGCAGTCCGAGGCCGAGCTCGTCGGCACGATTCGCGCCGCAGCCCGGACCCAGCTGTTCACCGCCGATTGATCACGCTGATCACGTCCGGAGCATCTCGACGGCCGGCACGTGCGCCGCGACGCACCACCGGGCACCATTGCCGGCATGACTGTCATCAAGATCAACGCCATTACCGTCAGCTCCGACAGCGGTGACGAACTCGCCCGGCGCTTCGCCGCCCGCGCCGGCGCCGTCGACAACCAGGACGGGTTCGAGGGTTTCGAACTGCTGCAGCCCACCGACGAGCGCACCACCTGGCTGGTCGTCACCCGCTGGCGTGACGAGGAGTCGTTCAAGGCCTGGATGTCCTCCCCCGCCTTCGGCCAGGGTCACCGCTCCGAGGCCGAGCGCAGCGGCGGACAGGCGCCCGCTCCGGTCGGAGTGAGCAGCGAATTGTGGTCCTATCAGGTGGCCGGCGGGTCGTCGGCGGGCGGCTGACGAGGCCCCGCCCGGTGCTGTACCAACTGAGAAGAGCAGATCAGAGATCGAGAATGATCCCGATGGCCTCGGTGATCCGTTCCATTTCGTCGTGGAGAAGATGGCCAACCATCGGGCCGAGCACGTTGTTGTCCACCGCTCTCTGTTGCTCGGTGAGAACCTGGGTCTCGGTTCCTGCTGCGTCCCAAAAGACTGTCGGGTGCAGTAGCGCCGGTCTCGCGCTGGTTGAAGTCGGGCAGACGAGGGTGTGGAGAGGGCGAACCCGGACGCCTGCACGACAACGGCGTCACGCTGCACTTGCTGTTCGTGTCCGGTCCCGGTGAACCGGACTTGGTGAACGTCACCACGCACTGAGGTTGCTCATCTCCCGGTAGACCTCCTCGGAGATCCGGCGCTGCTCGGGGTCGGCCATGATGGCCTCCATCTCGGCAACGGCTCGATCTCTGCGCGCGGCACGGCGCGCGTCCTGGATGGCCTTGCGGATCACCTCGGAGACAGCCGTGCCGTCGGCAGTCAGTTCGTCCAGCGCGGCCTTGGTCTCGGGGTCGGCTCGAAAGTTGATCTGCGTTGCCGTCCCCGCCCCGACCACACGGCGTGGGTGAAGGCTATGGGCTGTTCGGCGTAGGTCACGTGGCCGCTGTTCGGGATGTCGACCAGTCGGGCGTCGGGCAGGGCCGAGCCGGCCGTGCCGGATGGCCAGGTCGACCGCGATGACGGCTCCGCTGCTCGATCCCACGAGCAGGCAGGGCGCCAGGTCTAGGGCGTCGATCAGGGCGGCGTCGTCGGCGTGCCGGGGAACGCTGACCGGGACGCTGATCGACCAGGGCCGGGGCGACCCTGTTCGCGATGGAGCACGGTCTGCTCACGCCCTGACAAACTCAGGACGGTCCCCAACGCTGCCGCGACCTGCTTGTTCGCCCGGCCGCGGGCGATCAGGCGCAGCACCTGGATCTCACGGTCCGTGAGCCCCGCGGGGTGCGCTGCCCTCGGCCGCGGGCTGGCCTGCCCGGCAGCGGCCAGGACCGCATCGACCTCGGTGCGGTCGAAGCGGCCGGCGTGCAGACCCTCAACCAACTGGGACGCGGCCGCCGCCGCGGACAACCCGGGACGGTGCGGCCGGTCCTCCGTCATCGCATGGTAGGCATCGGCCGCGGCCAGCAGCCGGGCGCAGTCGGCGACTACAGCACGCAAAGTGAGTAGCCGTTGTTGAAGCACTTCCCTATCAAGACCGCCCAGTCGTCGGCCGGTGACGTCGCCGCCGTGCGGCCGTAGGGTTGCCGGATGCGTCACGAGGTGACCGATGCCGACACCGCCGCGGCGCTGGGCAGTGGGACGTCCCGGTTCCTCGGGACACCGCGGTTGATCGCCTGGACGGAGTCGGCAACCGTGCGGGTCTGGCTCCAGCCGAAGCGGCCTGACCCCCTGATCGTCCGCCATCCCTAGGCCCTACCAGCGCCACCCGGACACCCCGATGGCGGGCGATACCGGCTACCCCGCAACATAACCCCGATGATCCCGCGACGCCGATCGCCGCTGCCGTCACACTGAAGAACACACGATGGGGACGCCGACATTGCCCGGCCGGAAAGGCTCGCATATCGGAGATCCGATCTGATCGTCGACCGGAAGCCTCTATTCTCTGTCCGCGGGCGGACGCCGGCTCCCCCCGATTGACCGCACCACTCAGGACTCCCCTCGACACGTTGTCGTGCGTAAGCACTCGAACGCGCCTGGTAGTTGGCTGGGATGCCCCAACTGACACGCCGGCGGATCCGTTGTCTGTGCACAGCCGCGGTAGCCCTCAACACAACCATTACGCTGTGTAATTGCTCCGTTGCAGTGGGTGCATACTTGGCGGTATGTCAGTGCATCAGGAGTCGCACAGGGTTCGTTCGGCCCGGCACTATCTGATCAACGGGCCGCTGACGGGCAGGCTGGAGACGACCCTGGCTTTGGTGTCTCGGTCGATGGGGTTCCCGGTGGTCCGAGTCGACATCTTGGACGGGGACTCGCAGCAGTCCATCAGCCTTTTCGGCGCCGACAGGAGCGATGACGCTATCTCCGGCTCCGAGGCTTTTTGTGATGCGGTGGTCCGCAGCGGTCGTCCGCTGCGGGTCGAGGATGCCGCTGCTGATCCCCGGTTCAGCCGCTGTCCGGCCGTGATCGGTGGTGAGATCGGCGCCTACCTCGGGGTGCCGCTGAAGGGTCGGGAGTCGCTGATCGTGGGAGCGGTCTGTGTGATCGACCCACACCGGCGGGTGCTGGACGCTGGGCAGCAGGCTCGGTTGGTCGAGTTCGGCGGAATCATCGAGGACCAGCTCGACCTGATACGACGGCTCGTGGAACTGCGACTGGAAGGACAGTTCGCGACCGCCGACCTGGCCAGGGCGATCAGGGACGGTGAGATCGTCCCGTGGTACCAGCCGGTCGTCGATCTGGCCACCGGGGAAACCGTCGCCTTCGAAGCATTGGCCCGTTGGGAACATCCCTTCGGGACGATCGACGACCCCCGCCAGTTCGTGCCGGCGGCCGAGGACAGCGACCTCATCATCGAACTCGACCTGGCGGTGATCAGGCAGGTCCTGTCGGATCTGAGCCGTTGGCTGCCGGCGAACCCGTCGATGCGAGTGAACGTCAACCTGTCCGCCCGCCATTTCGACCACCACGACTGCGAGGCAAGGCTCCTCGCCGCATTAGCGGCTGCCGGAGTCTCGCCGGGATCGGTGAATCTCGAGTTGACGGAGACGATGAGGCCGACGAAGGGGTTCACCGACGTCGCCGGGGGGGTGCAACAGTTGCGGGAGCTCGGCTTCGAGGTGTGGCTGGACGATTTCGGCACCGGGTGGTCGTCGCTGGATCACCTGCTGTGGCTGCGGGTCGATGGGATCAAGATCGACCGGGCGGTCACCGTCGCGCTCGGCACTCCCATCGGCGACGCCCTGACCCGGGCGGTCACCGGACTGGCCGGCGCACTCGGCTTGCGCACCACGATCGAGGGAATCGAAACCCAACAGAGCGCCGACCTGGCCCGCACTCACGGCTGCGACTACGGACAGGGATACCTATGGGCCCCGCCGGAACCCGCAGCCAGCATCGATCGAGAACACCAGGCACGCCCGGCACGGCCCCCCGGACCGTACCGGCACACCCCGGCCAATACACATCGACCCGCATCCCGCAGCGGCACCTCAACATCTCGGTGACACCGGCCCGGACAGCAGGGCAACCAGGTCAGGCCCGGTCAACCGATGACTCGCTCGCGGCAGCGGTGCTCCACGCGCTGCCCGACGCCACCGGGGTGCTCGATCAAACCGTGGCCATCATCGCGGTCAACCACACCTGGCGGATGTTCGCCCTGGACAACGGCGGAACCGAGACCGGCGCCGGTATCGGCGTGCACTACCTCGACGTCTGCACCAGGTCGGCCGCCGGGGGCAGCGCCGACGCCGCCTGGTTCGTCAGCCATCTGCGCGAGGTGTTGGCCGGACAAAGCATCGAGGCAGACCTGGAATACCCTGCCCCTCACCGGCGGGCGGCCGGTGGTCCTGCTCCGCCTCACCCGGCTCACCGGTCCCACCCCGGGTGTGGTGACCTCCCATGTCAACATCACCCCCGGAAAATGGCTGAAGTGGAACTCGCCACGCCGCCTCCGACGACCCGGTCTCCGGCCTGGTGAACCGCACCGTGGTCAACGTGCGACTCGAATCCGCACTCGAAAATGGGCTCGGCCGGCACCGGTTCCCCGACGTCGGTGTGCTGTATATCGATCTCGACGGATTCAAGGCCGTCAACGACACCTACGGACACAGCGCCGGCGACGAGGTCCTCCTCACCGTCGCCGGGCGGCTCCGAAAACCTGGTACGCCCCTCGGACACCATCGCCCGGCTCCGCGGCGACGAATTCACCGTCCTCCCCGCACCGACACCACCGGACTCGCCGCCCTCGCCGCCCCGCCGCCCTCGCTCCAACACCCGCTCGCCGAACCCCACCGCATCCACGGCAACACCGTCACCAGGCGGCAGCATCGGAACCCACTCGCCCGTGCCGGCGGCCACGCCGCGGACGCCCTCCGGCACGCGGACCAAGCCATTTACGCCAACAAGCGTGCCCGGCAACGAACCAACGGCAGCCCCGTCTCGGAGACCTGACCGGTAAAGGACCGTCAGTGGTGGGTCCAGCCAGTCAGGCGAATCTCGTCGATACCCAGGAGTTCAGTTCGTCGGGATTGTGCGGCGGAAGGGCCAGCCGAGTGGCGGTCAACCCATACGGGCGACGTCAATTGCGGGCTAGAATTCAGTAAGAGGTTTCGGGGAAGAAGAATCGCTTCATACGGGGGGTTTGTGAGTGTTCAGGCGGTCCATAAGAGTGATATTGCGAGGAGGGTCACTACCTCTAAAGGGGACGCGCCCGTCGCCCTACGTCGACGGAATCTGCGATGGAACGTCAGAACGCCGGGGATTGCCCGCTGGCCCTGGCCGTGATCACTCTCAGTCCCGCCCCCACCACGTCCGACGTCACCGAGTTGGTCGAACACCACCTAGCCCTGGTCGGCGTCCTGGTTTCCGAACGACTCCGCGATGTACCCACTCACGTCCGCCGAGACGACCTCATGTCCGCGGGCATGATGGCCCTCGTCCTCAGCGCTGGCGCCTACGACCCCCAACGAGGGGTCCCCTTCGGACGCTTCGCCGCCTTCCGCATCCGCGGCGCCCTGATCGACGAACTCCGAGCCGTGGATTGGGCTTCCCGGTCTGTGCGCAGCCGCGCTCGCGAGGTCGAGACGACCCGCGCCCGGCTGACCACGAAGCTGGACCGACCACCAGGCACCGGAGACATTGCCGACGCCATGGGGATCAGCACCCGCGAACTCGATGGCGTGTACGCCGACCTCGCCAGGGGCTCCGTCTTGAGCTTGCAGGGCTTTGTGGGCGACACCCTGCCTGACATCCCCACCAACCACACCGACTGCCCGGAGTCGCTGATTCTGCATCGCGAACAAGTGGGCTATCTGCACGACGCGATCGCATCTCTCCCCGAACGTTTGCGTTTCGTCGTGGTCGCACATTACTTCGGAAACCGCCAGATGAGCGACATTGCCGTCGAAATGGCTGTCTCCCAATCTCGAGTGTCGCAGATGTGCGCTGAGGCCACCGCGCTTATCCGGCACGGCATGAATTCCCAACTCGACCCAGAGTCCGTGCGTCCGATTCCGCAGACCGGACGCGCGGCAGCCGCCCGAAGTGCGTACTGCAAATCCCTCGCCGAGCGCAACACCGTTGCTGGACGACTCGACATGTCCACCCTGCAGGGCGAGGTACGCCGCGTCGTTTACGCCGAACATGTCGAGACGACCCAACAGAGCCGGATCGCCTGACCCGGTATCACACGTTTGACAACCGTTGCTGTCACGTTGTCTCGTGAAGGGCGGGTAGTGAACCAACAGGGGATGTCAGCAGCGCGGGTCAATTTTCATAAGTGTTCTTCAGCGTGGAGGTCAGCACGTTCGCCGTGGCGTTCCACTTCTGGTCCGGCGTTCCCGTACAGGTCCGGACGTCGATCGTCGACCACGCCGGGAGCTCTACATTCGGTGCGGACAAACCCACGCACATCGAGCCGTTGACCAGCGTGTATTTGGTCGAATAGTTCAGTGAGTTGTCCCCGTTGTAGATGGTCCACGTCTGCAGAGTGCTGCCGCTGACGCAGGTCTTGAGCGTCACATAGCCTCCACTGTTGCCCGGGCTCGTGAGGCACTTCTGCCCGCCAAAGGTGGAGATCTGGCCGGTCACGCTGGCTTGACCGCCCGGGATGGCTGGTGCCTGGAACAACTGGTTCCACGTCTTCGCCCCTGGAAATGGGTTTTGCTTGCAGGGGTAGTTGATCAGGAAGGCGTGGGCGGTGTCCTGGGCAGTGACGTCAATGCAACGACCGAACTCACTCAGGTTGATCCACTGCGGCAAAGCGGCCGCACCGGGTCCGACCGACGATGAAGGGATCCAAGCGGATCCGCATCCGCCGAGGATGACGGCCTGATTAGCGGCCGGGGCCGTCACGTTCATGCACACATTCGGCAGCGTGCCGGTGGCCGCCGAGTTCGATTGCGCCGCCTGGAATTGGCCGTTGTCGTTGTAACTCCACTGCTGCGTGTAGCTTGCCGGCGTCCCCAGCGGCCCACACAGGGACAGCCGGACGGCATCACCGGACACAGCCGGGGTGCGCGCGGAATTCAAACGGGTGTGGCTCTTTTGGAGGGACGTCAGGCGGCCTGAGGGATTTCGTTGTCGGGGTAGCGGGTCTGGTGGACGCGTTGCAGTTCTTGGGCGAGGTGGTAGTTCCAGTACTGGTCGAAGTCGCCGTTGCTGTGGACGGCTC
>JBBQJM010000056.1:0-12078 GCA_038325895.1 Mycobacteriales bacterium | reverse complement strand
GGTCCGCAACACCTACATCTACCCGCCTGAACCGTCGCTGCGGATCGTGTCCGACATCTTCGCCTACACTGCGGCGAAAATGCCGTCGTTCAACTCGATCTCGATTTCCGGGTACCACATGCAGGAAGCCGGGGCGACCGCCGATCTCGAGTTGGCGTACACCCTGGCCGACGGCGTCGACTACCTGCGCGCCGGTTTGGGCGCCGGGCTGACCATCGACCAGTTCGCACCCAGGCTCAGCTTCTTCTGGGCGATCGGCATGAACTTCTTCATGGAGGTCGCGAAACTCCGTGCGGCCCGGGCGTTGTGGTGCCGGCTGGTCGGTGATTTCCAGCCGAAGAACGCGAAATCGCTCTCCCTGCGCGCGCATTGCCAGACATCGGGCTGGTCGCTGACCGCCCAGGACCCGTTCAACAACGTCGCCCGCACCTGCATCGAGGCGATGGCCGCGACCCAGGGGCACACCCAGTCGTTGCACACCAACGCGCTGGACGAGGCGATCGCGCTGCCCACCGACTTCTCCGCGCGGATCGCCCGCAACACCCAGCTGTTGCTGCAACAGGAATCGGGCACCACCGCGATCATCGACGCCTGGGGTGGCTCGTACTACGTCGAGAAGCTCACCCACGACCTCGCCGAGCGGGCGTGGGAGCACATCACCGAGGTGGAGCAGGCCGGCGGGATGGCCAAGGCCATCGAGGCGGGCATTCCGAAGATGCGCATCGAGGAGGCCGCGGCCCGCACCCAGGCCCGGATCGACGCCGGCGCGCAGGTCGTCATCGGCATCAACACCTTCACGCTCACCGACGAGGAACCGCTGGACGTGCGCTCGGTGGACAACACAGCGGTCCGCACCGCGCAGATCGAAAAACTGGAGCGGCTGCGGGCCGAGCGCGACCCGTCGCAGGTGCTGGCCGCGCTGGAGGCGCTGTCCCGGGCGGCGGCGCACCCTGGATCTTCCATCGGGGGATCTTCCATCGGGGGATCTTCCGCCGGGGGACCTTCCAACGGGGGATCTTCCAACGGGTCGACCGATGCCGGTGACCTCTCCGGGAACCTGCTCGCGCTGGCGATCGACGCGGCCAGGGCCAAGGCCACCGTCGGGGAGATCTCCGACGCGCTGGAGAAGGTGTATGGCCGGCACACCGCGGTGGTCCGTACGATTTCCGGGGTGTACCGCTCCGAGGTCGACAAGTCCGGCACCACCGACGCCAACAAGTCAGTCGACGCCGTGCTCGCCGCCACCGCGGAGTTCGCCGAGGCGGAGGGGCGCCGTCCCCGCATCCTGATCGCCAAGATGGGCCAGGACGGGCATGACCGCGGGCAGAAGGTGGTGGTCACCGCGTTCGCCGACCTCGGCTTCGACGTCGACGTCGGGCCGTTGTTCTCCACGCCGGGTGAGGTGGCGCAGCAGGCGGTGGACAACGACGTGCACGTGGTCGGCGTCAATTCGCTGGCCGCCGGGCACCTGACCCTGGTGCCGGCGCTGCGCGCCGCGCTGGCCGACCTCGGCCGGCCGGACATCCTGATCGTGGTCGGCGGCGTCATCCCGCCGGCCGACATCCCGGCTCTGCACGACGCGGGGGCGGTCGCCGTGTTCGGGCCGGGAACGGTGATCGCGCAGGCCGCGCTGGACGTGCTCGACCGGTTGTCTGCGGCCCTGCACCACGCATGAGTCAGCTGGCCACCGACGTCGTCGCCGGCTCGAGGACCGCACTGTCCCGGGCGATCACCCTGGTCGAGTCGACGCGCGCCGATCATCGGCTGGCGGCACGCGGCTTGCTGGCGGTGATCGCCGAGCAGGCGGGCGGGGCGGTCCGGGTGGGCATCTCCGGGACGCCTGGCGTCGGGAAGTCCACCTTCATCGAGGCGCTCGGCACGTCGCTGACCGCCACCGGTCACCGGGTCGGGGTGCTGGCGGTGGACCCGTCCAGCGTGCGGACCGGGGGGTCCGTGCTGGGCGACAAGACCCGGATGCTGCAGCTGGCCGCCGACCCGAGCGCCTACATCCGGCCCTCGCCCACCGCCGGGACGCTCGGCGGTGTGGCCCGCGCGACCGCGCAGACCATCACCCTGCTGGAGGCCGGCGGGTACGACGTGGTGCTGGTCGAGACCGTCGGGGTGGGGCAGTCCGAGACCACGGTGGCCGGCATGGTCGACACCTTCGTGTTGCTCGGTCTGGCCAGGGCCGGTGATCAACTGCAGGGCATCAAGAAGGGCGTGCTGGAGATCGCGGACGTGGTCGCGATCAACAAGGCCGACGGCGAGCACGCGCTCGCTGCCAAGGCCGCCGCCCGTGAACTGGCCGGCGCGCTCCGGCTGGTGCATTCCGGCGGGGCCGGCTGGGTGCCCCCGGTGCTCACCTGCTCGGCGCTGACCGGCGACGGCGTCACCGAGCTGTGGGCGACCGTTGCCAAGCACCGCGCGCACCTCGGCCCAGAGGGCTTGGCGGCCAAACGATCCGCGCAACAATGGGAGCTGACCTGGGCGCTGGTCCGGGACGAGCTGGACCAGCGGCTGCGCCGGTCGGCTGCGGCCTCCGACGCGGCCGACGCGTTGCGCGACGATGTGCTCACCGGCCGCCTCCCCGCCGCTGCCGCCGCCGACGCCATCCTCACCGCCTACGACGCCCCCCTTGTCGGCGCGGATCAACTTCGCCGACGCGGCTGAAGGTTGGAGTTACGGGACTGAAGTGGCGGGAGTTGCCTACTTTATCCGCGCGAGTCGAAATCTGTCGGTGGAGCGAAGGGTTCAGGGGCAACCACAATGGCGACGGACGCCGAGCGAATCGGGTCCCGCCGCCAAGTGGTGCGCTCGTCGTGCCGAGCACCGTCTTGCCAGGCCCGGTCGTGCCGGGCACGGTCTTGGTGGGCACCATCGATGACGAGGACAGCGCATCGGCCGCGTTGCTCGGACTGGTCTGCGGTCACGGCGTGCTGGCGTTGCTCGCCGCGCGCGATGAGGTGGCGGCAAGGTTTCTCGACGACCTACTGCGATTCGGGCGCATCGACCACCGCCCGGAAACATCATCCGCCGCAGCCAATGTCGATCTCGGCGGGGTGGATCTCGGCGGGGTGGATCCCGGCGGTGTCTGCGGTGACCGAATTGCCGTCCAGGCCTCGACCTCGACCTGCTCCGCCTGCTCGGCGACGGATCGACGGTCACCCAGGCGAGCAAGGCGCTGTACACCTCGCGGCGAACGGCCACCGCAGGCTCATCGCCCTGCGGCGGGCCTACGGTGTGGCTAACACCGCTCAATTGGTCAGCCGGTCCCGCTCCCTCGGTGTGATCGACAGCTCGGATCGGACGCGTCGATGACAGCACCAGCATCACGCCGGTGGCGCGGAGCCATCTGGGTGGGCTGGCGGACTCGCCGGGCCCGCGGGGCCGGTGACGTCGGCGGGGTCGTGTCTCCGGGGCCAAGGTCGGCCCGAACTTCGCGTAGCGTTGCCCGCGGCTCACGGTCCGCCGTCGCCATCAAGGTCGGCAGGCAGCGCATCCTGCTGTTGCTCGATCCGGCGCTCGTCGTGGTGAAATACTCGCCGCGGTCGCCGCCAGGGCACGCATCGACTCCCGCCATTGAGAGGAACAACGCATGAGACGACTCTTCGCGGCCGCACTGTCGGTCGTGGTCTGCTGCGGCATCCTAACCGCTGCAGCGCCGGGTGCCAGTGCGGCTCGGCCGCCGGCCAAAGCCGGTACTGCCTGACCATCGTGGAGCGGATCAAAGCCGACAGTCCGGAGACAAAGGTGTACTCCCGGACCTGCTCCAACGAGAACGAGCCCGGAACGACCCTACCCAAGGGCAGCAAGCTGTCTGCCGACGGCCAGCGTGTGATCGCGCTGGATACTTCTGGCTATGACCCGCTGGTCACCTTTTTCCAGCACGAGTACTACGGCGGCGCCTACTCAACCGTCGGTGGGGTTTTCGGGACCTGTGACACGCTGGGCTACGGACTGAGCAATCTCACCTACATCAACAACGGCGTTGTCTACGGCATCTCCTCCTATCGGCTCAACGGTAGTTGCTACCGGGCGAATTACTGGACCGAGACCAACTACCACGGCTACACGAAATACAAGTACGGACAGAACAATCCGTTCGTTGGCGTCACCTGGAAACGATCACCTTTACTCGATGCAGATCCGGTCCTAGACGGTCAACGAGGAGTTGCGCCAGGGCCGCGATGCCATCCTGCGAGTGAGGTTGGCGGCGATGGATCGCTGGGCGGAGATCCTGGAGCTGGTAGCCGGTTCGGCCGATACGGCCGAGGCCAGGCAACGCGTCCAGGATGCCCTTGGTTGCGACAAACAGATCGCCATCGGCATTCTGGACATGCGCTGGGGCGATCTGGACGCCGAGCACCGCGACCGCATGATCACCATGCTGGCCGAGGAGTAGTGCCAGCACAGACCGACGACGCCCCAGTCCAATCCAAAGAAATGGGCCGCCCTTTGGCCGTTAACCACAGACTGCGACTACGTAGAGCCAATTTGACTGATGGCTCAACCGTGCTTCGGACTCACAGGGGGCGCCAACGGCTACCGTCCGGTATCCTTCGTGCGCGCCCCCAACGCTTAACAATCCCCGCGTATATTGGAGGAACTAGTGAGCCACCCAGTCAGGTCAGCCCTGTTTGTAGACTTCGACAACATCTATTCCGATCTGCAGAAACTGGACGCTACGTCCGCCGACGAATTTGCAACGAACCCGGGAATATGGGTGAAGCGGCTGGAAAATGGAGAAGACGTCGACGGATTATTTACCCGTAGGTTCCTAGTCAGGGCATGCTATCTAAATCCGTCTGTGCATAGCAAACACAGGTCCTTCTTCACACGGGCTGGATTTCGGGTTATCGACTGTCCGTCCCTCACTCGTCAGGGCAAGAGCAGCGCTGATATCCATCTAGTCATCGATGCGCTGGACGCGTTGGCGCACAACGCACATTATGAGGAATTCATCGTTTGCTCCGCCGATGCAGACTTCACACCTCTAATGGTTAGGTTACGAGCAAATGATCGACGTACAGTTATGGTTGCTGGGGGCCTAACCGCCGCCGCATACAGGGCGACGTGTGACGAAATCATCGACTCCAGTCAGCTTGTTAGCTCGACCGGGGACATACTCAGCGTGATCCCCGAGACTCCCGATACCTCGCCAGTAGGTGGTGAAGATCCTGCAGCCCTGCAGGTCTCACAGGGTCCCGGCGAACTAATGCATGTCGAGGCGGACGTGGAGGCCGCCGTTAATGCCGTTAGGCAGGCCGTTGCTGGTTCTGCGGTGCCGATAGCTGGTGCGTCCGCAGCTGGTGCGGCGCTCAGAGCACAACCCGGAGTGTCCGAAAACAATTGGTCCGGAACCGGGGGGTTCGCCCAGTTTGTCGCAAAATACTCGCCGGAGCTTCGCTTTGGTCGCTCCTTGAGTGGGGGGTGGGTCTCAGATCCAGGTCGGCATTCAGTGGACCCGGCAATGGCAACTGAGGAAGAAAACTCAACTATCGAGTCTAAGGTGTCCCGAGTCACAGAGGTGCCACGTTTGACCCACGAACAGTACAGAAATCTGTTCATTCAACTTAGCATGGACCTTGAAGAAGAGCCTTTCAATCTTACGTACACGCCGCGAAGAATCAGGGAAAGAACTGCTATTGCGGGCGCCCCCGTGTCAAGATCAGCGGCTCTTGCTGTTACCAGAGAATTGCGGCGTGCTGGGGTTCGTTTAGAACGGCCGGCGACCGCGGACGCGTTAGCAACTGCGTGGCGGGATCGAGTGCTGGATCTTTGTGAAGCCGCGCGCATGGAACTGTCCGACGAGGAACGTCTAGGTATCGACGGCTGGCTATTGGTTCCTGCCCAAATCAGTAATTCTTAATGAATTGCGTCAATCGCGCTCAGGTCGAGCTCCGTTCCCAGGTAAGAGGGCACTTGTCGCTGACTGGCCGTTCATTTGGTCGGGGCGTTCCTTTGGTGCGCGCCCGTACAGCCACGAACGGGTCTGGCTGCCGCCCGCGCCGGTGCTGTTCAGCGCCCGTGTCGGTACCAAAACCCATCCCGCAGCGGCACATTCGTGGCTGACCTGCTCGATGAGGCCCTCGGCACCGGCCTGACCGACATTGCCACCGGGCAGCAGTTGCGGTTCACACAGCCCACGACTTTCGCCGAATCTTCACCATCGACGCGGTGGTTAACGGGCTGCCACGCACATCGCGCAGATCACCGCCGGCCACCGCGACATCGGCGTCACCATGGGATATAGCGCTGTTTACCCGGAGGAGGCCATCACCGCCCACCGCGGGTTCATCGCCCGCCGTCGTGCGCTGCGCCCGACCGAGGAATACCGGCAGCCCACCGACGAGGAATGGCAGCAATTCCTTGGCAACATCGAGCGCCGCAAGGTGGCCATCGGCACCTGCGGTCGCGCGGTGTGGGCCAGCGGGTTGCGTACGGCGTCGAGGACGGTGTACCGGCAGGTGCGGAGTTTCTGGTAGCCGCAGTCCTTGGGGACGGAGACGACATCGCGGGGGTTGACCGGACACGATGAGGGTCTTGGGTCCGAAGGCGGAGGCGTAGTCCCAGGTACCGACGTGCAGGCGGTGGTGCAGCCGTTGTGTCGGTCGTCGCTGACCTGGGTGCGGGGCATTTCCACGACGGCTCCGGGTGGGTTGGGGATGTGGCCGATGTGGGTGGTGCCGTTGACGGTGGCGTGGCCGCAGGACATGGAGTGGTTGTCCTCGTCGTTCTGGACGCCCTTGTAGCCGATGAAGCAGCCGTCGGGGGTGATGGTCATGTCCCGGTCGGTGAGCCAGGTGAACAGTTGCGTCAAAATAGGTCAACGGACAACCGATAAGCCTGGATGCACCGCGGGTGATCTTGGCGTCGCGTACTTGATCTTTTTACTGAGTATTCTGGCGATGGGCGGTGTTCTCTGCCCGGCTGGTCCGGGTGTTTCCGTTTCTGAATCAGGTTCAGGCCCGAGGGGTTGGTGGTCGAGGGTCAGGTTGTTGCTGGCGGACCCGCAGCAGCGGTGAACATGTGCCACCAGGCGGTGGCACAGGGCCAGCGGGCGGGCAGTCGAAGGGTGGTTCGTCGGGCGGATCGGCTGAATCGGGCGACGAGAGCGGTCAGGTGAGTCTGCACGGTCGCGGTGACCGCTTTGGCGTGGAACCGGTCGGCGAGGAACCCGACCGCGCGGGTCCGGTTGAAAGCCATCGCGTCAGCACGGCCACGCGGAGTTCGCCGCGAATGATGATCATGTGGTCGGCCGGGCAGTGACCCGGTCGGACTTGCGTCGGAAAGTGAAAGCAGCGAAACCGATCTCGGCCGCCTCAGCGTCGGACACCCACCCGCCGACCTGCTGACGGCGACAATGCCCTCGCGCTCGCCCAGGACCAACACAACCCGGCGCACGAACTCGGCATCGAAAGGCCGAGCCCGCGGCGTCCTCCGGGTCACCATGATGGCGACAAGGGAATTGCGATTCGGATCCGAATGGGATCCTGTCGGGCCCACGCCCTCGACGGCAAGCTGACGATCGACCTGGGACGGTACTGGCGACCCATCTCGCAGGCCGCGAGCTGACGCCGAACAATTCGCCACCGATGTCTCCGCACAGTGCAAGGCCGACCTGATGCTGAGCTGGCACCTGCAGTTCGGGGCCAGAGCCGGGGTCGAGGAAGAGCCCCTCGATCTGATGGCACAGTGCAGTCCGGCAGCCGTCGACCGCTTCGCCGAAGCCGCCGCAACATGGGCGCCAATCATGATCGGCGCGGCTGACCTCGCTGCCGCTGGGCCGTCGGCGAGGCGCCCGGCGGGTGTCGGATCCACGGCCACCGCGCTCCTGGTCGAAGTCGAGACCGCTGCGTCGAAGAAGGTTTGGCCGGATTACTGAGCATGATCCGTCACTCGCTGGTCCGCCGGGGTTCGCGCCGAGCGGGCCTCGGGCAAGTCCGGGGTGCTGTCCGCCCGGGAAGGGAAGGTGCTCGCGTTGGATTCCCAAGGTTTGGACAGCGTCGCGATCGCCGCTCAACTCGGTTCGGCCCGTTCGACGGTCGAATCACAACTCGGCTCGGCCATGCGCAAGCTCGGCACACGCACCCGGTGGGAAGCAGCGACACGCTTGATGCCGTGGCGGCACGTTTCCGGACATTCTGCTGCGGTTCGGTCGGATCGACCACCGACCGGGACGCGCTCCGCCGCAGGCAATGTCGATCTCGACGGCGTCGATCAGGGCAGCGTCGCCGTCGGCTGTGTTGCCCTACAGGCTGTCGACCTCGACCTGCTCCGCCTGCTTGCGACGGATCGACGGTCACCCGGGCGAGCAAGGCACTACACACCTCCAAGCGAACGGCCAACCGTCGGCTCATCGCTCTGCGGCAGGCCTACGGTGTGGGTAACACCGCTCAACTAGTGCCGTTCCGCTCCTTCGGTGTGATCGACAGCTCGGATCGGAGGCGTCTGTGACAGCACCGGGATCACGCCAGTGGCGCGGAGCCGTCTGGGTCGCGTGGCGGACACGGCAGGCCCGCCGGGCCGGTGACGTCGGCGGCGTCGTGCGCAGCGTGGCCCGCGGCTCACGGTCCGCCGTCGGGATCAAGGTCGGCAAGCAACGCATCCTGCTGCTGCTCGACCCGGCGCTGGTCGGGCAGTTGCTGGTGGACCACGCGACCGTCACCACCAAGGGCCCCGGCGTCCAGCTCACCCGGCAGATGCTCGGCAACGGCCTGCTGACCAGCGAGGGGAAGCCGCACGACCGGGCCCGCAGGCTGATCGCACCAGCGTTCTCCCCGCGCCGCCTCACGGGCTACACCGATTCCTTCGCCGCACGCACCCGCTCCCGCACCACTGGCTGGCACGACGGGGACACCCTCGACATGCATGACGAGATGGCTTGTCTCACGCTCGATATCGTCGGACGGACCCTGCTGGGCATCGACCTGACGGACAGTGCAGGGCAGATCCGAGGGTCGTTGGAAGCGGCGCTCGACCGGTTCGGCGAGGTGGGCGGCGGGTCGCTGCTGATCGGTGCGGCAGGCCGGCGGCGCGGGTTCGGGCGCCGCGGACTTCGCGGGCCGGCGGCGGTGGACACCCCGCACGCGGCCGAGGCGGACGTGCATCGGGTCGTCGACGAGGTGATCGAGGAACACCGCCGCCACCCACCGTCCGACGACCGGGGTGACGTGGTCTCCGCGCTGCTGTCCGATGGCCAGGTGCGGGCGGGGATGACGGACCAGGAGATCCATGACCACGTCATCACCCTGATCATGGCCGGCCACGAGACCACCGCCAACGCGTTGACCTGGGCGCTGTTCCTCATCGGCCGGCACCCCGAGGCCCAGGCCCGGCTGCACCAGGAAGTCGACCGACTGCCCGCCGCAGGACCGAGTTTCACCCAGCTTGCCGGCCTACCGTTCACCCGGGCGGTGATCAGCGAGGCGATGCGGCTGTACCCACCGGCCTGGGTGCTCGGCCGAACCTTGGTCGCTCCGCTGGACTTTGCCGGCTGGCACGCGCCGGTCGGCACCCTGGTCGGCGTCAGCCCCTTGTTGCTGCACCACGATCCACGATGGTTCGACAATCCCGAAGAATTCGATCCGGATCGCTGGCTGGATGGCAGGCAGAAGTCGTTGCCGCGCCATGCCTATCTGCCGTTCGGCACCGGGCCGCGGGCCTGCATCGGTGAGCAGTTCGCGTGGGCGGAGGCGGTGACAGTGTTGGCGGTGATCGCCGCGCGGTGGACCATCCGGACGCCACCGGACCTCGCGCCGGGTGCGCGGTACCGGGTCACCCTGCGGCCGAGCGGGCCGGTGTCGCTGACGGTCACGGCGCGGAAGGCCGCCAGGACCACACCACACGCAGGGCCTGAAGGCGATTGATTAGACTAAGTCGAACTAACTAGCATGGAGCCGTGACCGTCTTCGTCAACATTCACGAAGCAAAGACCCATCTCTCCCGCCTCCTTGAACAGGTCGCCGCTGGCGAGCGGGTCATCATCTCGAAAGCCGGAACGCCGATCGCCGAATTGGTCCCGCACCGCAGACAGCCCGTGATCATCGGCGGGCTGCAGGGCAAGATCCACTATTCCGATGCCGACTGGGAAAACGCGGACGCGGAGATCGGCGGGATGTTCTACGGGTCCGATGCTGCTTCTGCTTGACAGCCAGGTCGTGCTCTGGCTCGCCGATGACAATCCGAGGTTGGGACGGAGTGCCCGCAACCGCATCGAGAACGCCGACATCGTCTATGTTTCCGCAGCCACGATCTGGGAGCTGACGATCAAGAAGATGCTGGGAAAACTCGACCTTCCGGATGCGTTCGACATTGCCCTCGGTGAACAGGGCATCACCTACCTGCCGGTGACGGCCGAGCATGCCGCGGGCATCGAAGAATTCCCCGAACTCCTGCGGCACGATCTCTTCGATCGACTGCGCGTTGCCCAGGCATCTCGCGAGCGGTGTGATCTGCTCACCGCCGATCAGGTTCTGCTGGCAACCTCGTATCCGTTCGTGGTTGATGCCACTGGCTGACACGCGATCTCACGGCTCGAACCGGTACCCCACCCCCGGCTCGGTGATCAGGTACCGAGGGTGCGCCGGATCCGGTTCCAGCTTGCGCCGGAGCTGGGCGAGATAGACCCGCAGGTAATGGGTTTCGGCCTCGTACACCGGCCCCCACACCTCGGTGAGCATCTGTTTCTGCGGGACCAGCTTCCCGCCGTGTCGCACCAGCAATTCCAGCAATGACCATTCGGTGGGCGTCAGCCGCACCGTCTCGCCGCCCCGCAGCACTCTGTGGGCGCCGAGGTCGACGGTGAAATCGGCGGTGACGACCTGCTCGACGGCGTCGGTGGCCGGCGGCGCACCGCGACGCACGGCGGCGCGAACCCGGGCCAGTAGCTCGTCCATCCCGAACGGCTTGGTCACGTAGTCGTCCGCGCCGGCGTCCAGCGCCTCGACCTTCTCGCTCGAGGTCGAGCGGGCGGACAGCACGATCACCGGTACTGCCGACCAGCCGCGTATCCCGGCCAGCACCTCGATGCCGTCCAGATCCGGCAGCCCCAGATCGAGCACGACGACGGCGGGGTGGGTGCGGGCCACCTCTGTCAGCGCCGCCCGCCCGTCGTGAGCCACGACGACCTCGTATCCGTGCGCGCGCAGGTTGATCGACAGCGCGCGGGCCAGCGGGCGGTCGTCGTCCACCACCAGCACGCGGCTCATTCGTGATCCTGCGCGATCGGCACGGTGACGATCATCGTCAACCCTCCGCCGGGCGTGTCGTCGACCTCGATGCGCGCATCGACCGCCTCAGCCAGCCCACGGGCGACCGCCAGTCCCAGCCCGACACCCGAACCCTGCGGGACGTCGCCCAGTCGCTGGAACGGCGCGAACATCACGTCTCGCTCGTCGGCCGGTACTCCCGGTCCGTGGTCCACCACCCGGATCTGCACGCGCCTGCCCTGTTCGTCGGAGATCTCGCCGGCCAGCAGCCGCACCCGAGTATCGCCCGGCGCGTACCGCACCGCGTTCGCAGTGATGTTGGCGATCACCCGTTCCAACAACCCGGCGTCCGTGTCGATCAGCGGCAGGTCGTCGGGAATCTCGTCCTGGATCCGCTCGTTCGGGAGCCCGATCAGCGCCCGATGAACCACCTCCTCCACGGAGCAGGGCCGCCGCACCGGGGTGAGCACACCGGTCTGCAGTCTGGACAGATCCAGCAGGTTGGCCAGCAAGCCGTCCAGCTGGTCGGCGGCCGCGTCGGCGCTGGCGAGCAATTCGGCCCGGTCCGCGTCCGTCCAGTCGACGCTGTGATCACGCAGGCTCGAGATGGAGAACTTGATGGTGGCCAACGGGTTTCGCAGGTCGTGCGAGACCGCGGCCAGGACGGCTGTGCGCACCCTGTCCGCCTGTCGAAGCCGCTCACCCTGCTCGGCCTGCCGGGTCAACCGCTCCCGCTCGACGGCCAGCACGGCCTGGGCCGCGAACACCTCGACCAGCCGGTGGTCCGACGGCGGCAGCGGCCGGCCATACATCGCCAGCAGCCAGCCGGATTCGGCACCGCTGAATTGCACCGCGACGTCGGCGAGAT
>JBBQJM010000055.1:0-12153 GCA_038325895.1 Mycobacteriales bacterium | reverse complement strand
ATTGGTGTTAGAGACGACCTGGCAGACCCCGACCGGGTGGCTGGTGGTGCGGGACGCGCTGATCATGGCCCCCTGGCACAACACCGCCGAGCGATCCAAGACCCACCGCCGCTCGCCCACCGACTACGACGCCGCGCATGTGCTGCTGCGCACCGTCAAGTGCATCAACGGAACCGTCGACCTGTCGGTGCAATGCGAGCCGGTGTTCGACTACGCCCGCAAGGGCGGCCAATGGCACTACCCGGGCACCGACTACAGCGAAGTGACCAGCACCGCGGAGGGGCAGCCGACCCTCCGGTTGACCGGCTCGCTGCGCATGGGCGTCGAGGGCCGGATCGCCATGGCCAGGACGAAGATGTCCCGCGGCGAGTCGCATTACGTGGCCATGACGTTCTCGGAGCTGCCCGCGCCCAAGGACAAGGACGATGCCGAGTCCTGGATGGAGCGCACCAGCGAGTACTGGCGGCAGTGGCTCTCCCAGGGCACCTTCCCCGACCATCCGTGGCGGGCCTACCTGCAGTCGTCCGCGCTGGCATTGAAGGGCCTGTCCTACGCGCCGACCGGCGCGCTGCTGGCCGCGGCGACCACCTCGCTGCCGGAAACGCCTGGGGGGGAACGGAACTGGGATTACCGGTACGCGTGGATCCGGGACTCCACCTTCGCGCTGTGGGGCCTGTACACCCTCGGCTTCGACCGCGAGGCCAACGACTTCTTCTTCTTCATCCATGATGTCTGCCGCGACAACCCGAACGACCTACAGATCATGTATGCCGTGGGCGGGGAGCGACACCTGGACGAGGCCACGCTGGATCACCTGTCCGGGTATGACGACGCCACGCCGGTGCGCATCGGGAACGGCGCCTTCAACCAGCAGCAGCACGACGTCTGGGGCGCCCTGCTCGACTCGATCTACCTGCACACCCGCTCCCGCGAGCAGATGCCCGAGGAGCTGTGGCCGATCGTCATCGCCCAAGTGGAGCAGGCCTCGGCGCATTGGCGCGCGCCGGACCGCGGGATCTGGGAGGTGCGCGGCGAGCCGCAGCACTTCACCGCCAGCAAGATCATGTGCTGGGTGGCGCTGGACCGCGGCGTGCGGCTGGCCCGGCTGCACGATTCGCATGCCATCGCCGACAAGTGGCAGGCGATGGCCGACGAGATCCACGGCGACATCCTGGCCAACGGTGTCGACGACCGGGGCGTGCTGGTGCAGCGCTACGGCTCCGAGGCGCTGGACGCGTCGCTGCTGCTGGCGCCGCTGGTCCGGTTCCTGCCCCCGGACGACTACCGGATCCGCGCCACCGTGCTGGCGATCGCCGACGAACTCACCCACGAGGGCCTGGTGCTGCGCTACCGGGTCGAGGAAACCGACGACGGGCTGGCCGGCGAGGAAGGCACCTTCACCATCTGCTCGTTCTGGCTGGTCTCCGCGCTGGTGGAGATCGGCGAGGACGATCGCGCCAACGCGCTCTGCGAGCGGCTGCTCGCGCACGCCTCGGCGCTCGGCTTGTTCGCCGAGGAACTCGACCCCGTCACCGGGCGGCACCTGGGCAACTTCCCGCAGGCCTTCACCCACCTGGCCCTGATCAACGCTGTCACCCACGTGATCCGGGCCGAGGAGTCCGCACGGGCGCACGGGTTCAACCCCGCCAACCGGCCGCGTTGATTCGCTTGGACGTGTCCCGGGTTGATCCCCCGTTGATCTCCCGGGTTGATCCGCGGAGGTGATCCGCCGGCAGGATCTCGTGGGCTGATCCGCCGGGCTGCTCTCCCGCCCCCGTCGTCGGCCCGTAGGTAGGGTTCGGGTGACGACGAGAAGGGACCTCGATGGCCAGAACGCGACTCGCCCGGGGAGGGCTGACGGCCGCGGTTGCGGCCGTCGCCATGACGCTGTTGCTGGCGCTGTCTCTGCTGCTACCCGGAACCTCGCAGGCGGACCCGCCCTTCAGGTTGCCTGGCCAGATCACCGATCAGGCAGGTGTGCTGAGCGGTGGAGACGTGGCCGGTATCCAAACTTCCCTCGACGAACTGTCAGCGGAGGACAATGTCAATCTCTTCGTTGTCTATGTCGACACGTTCACCAATCCTGACGCAGCCCAATCCTGGGCGGCGGATACCGCTACGGCCTCCGACCTAGGGGCGAACGACATCCTGCTCGCGGTAGCCACCGGGGGTCGCGCCTACGCGGTCAACGTCCCGCAGAACTTCGCGCTCAGCTCAAGCCAGCTCACGTCCATCGCCGAGAACGACATCAGACCACAGCTGGCGAATGAGGACTGGGCCGGCGCTGCGATCGCGGCTGCCGATGGCTACAGGAAGGCCCTGGGCAGTTCGTCATCGGGCTGGTGGTGGGCCGCCGGCGGGATTGTGGTGGTCGGTGTCGGTGGCTATTTGCTCTACCGCCGGTCCCGGCGGCGGAAGGCCGATGCCGAGGCGCAATCCGGGTCGGCCCAGAGTGGCGAGCCGCTGGAGCCGCTCGATCTGCTGTCCGCGCGGAGCGTGCAGGCACTGATCGACACCGACAATGCCGTCAGGGCCAGCGAATTCGAGCTCACCTCCGCGGAGTTGGAGTTCGGCCCAGAGGCGGTCAAGGAGTTCCGCACCGCCTTCGAGTCGGCGCGGGAATCGCTCACCGCCGCGTTCGAGATCCGGCAGCGCATCGACGACGACGTGCCCGAGGACGAACCGACCAGGCGCGCCATGATGGCCGAGATCCTCAGCCGCTGCGCGGACGCCGCCGGTAAACTCGACTCCGAGTCGGATCGCTTCGACGCCCTGCGCGACCTGCGCTCGAGGCTGCCCCAGGTGTTGGCGGAGCTCCCGTCGTCCATCGACACCCAGACCGCCAGGCTCCCGGTGGCGCAGGCCACCCTTGACGGGCTCCGGCAGCGGTACTCACCGGCCGCGCTGCAGACGGTGGCCTCCAATGTCGACGAGGCGACCAGCCGGCTGACGTTCGCCCGGACGAGCCTGGATCAAGCCAGGCAACTCGCCGCCGAGCCGGCTGGGGGCGCAACCCAGCCGGCTGGACCCACCGCGCCGGACGCACCGGGCGCGTCGGCACAGCCGGGTGCGACCGCTGTGCTGGCCGCTGGTGCCGCGCAGGAGGCCGTCGGTCAGGCGCAGACGATGCTCGACGCCGTGGCGCGAATCGATCAGGACCTGAACGAAGCCGGCGGGCAACTGGCCCAGGCCTGCGCTGCCGTCGAGCAGGAACTCGCGACGAACCGCGCGGCCCTGGCGGCGGCGAAGGCCGGCAGCTCCACCGGCGATCTCACCGCACGACTCGATCAGATCCAGGCGATCCTGACGGTGGCCCGCTCCCCACAGGGCGCGGCGGACCCGCTGACGGCGCTGGGGAAGGTCACCGAGGCCGACGAAGCGCTCGACGCGATCCTGGCCTCCACCCAGGACGCGCAGCAGTCCGAGCGCAACACGGAGGCCGCGCTCGGCCAGGCGCTGGCTACCGCGCGCGCAGAAGTGGCCCAGGCCAACGACTTCGTCGGCACCCGGCGCGGCGCGGTCGGCAGCGAGGCGCGCACCCGGCTCGCGGAGGCGCAGCGGCACGTCGCGGCGGCCGAGTCGTTGGTGAACGCCGACGCTGCCGGTGGCTTGGCCCATGCACAGCAGGCGATCTCGCTGGCCCGCCAGGCCTCGCAACTCGCCCAGCAGGACGTCGGCGGCTGGGGCGGTGGCGGGGGCGGTCAACGCGGTGGCGGAGGCGGGCTGGCCGGCGCCGTGCTCGGCGGGATCCTGATCGACTCGGTGCTCAATTCCGGCCGGCGCGGGCGGGGCGGCGGCGGTTGGGGTGGCGGCTACGGTGGTGGCTTCGGCGGCGGTTTCGGCGGTGGCGGTGGAGGTTTCGGCGGCGGTTCCTCGGGGGGCGGGCGCACCAGCGGCGGTGGCGGCCGGTTCTGATCGGGGGCAGTCCCTTGTACAGTCCGATTCGTCACCCGCACACCGCCGTGAGGTCCGCATGACGATCCATGCACGGACAGCGATCCACCATGGTCGCCCCGAGAACGTGAAGGCATGCGTGCGTTTCCTGAGCGACGACGCCGTGCCCTTTCTCCTTTCCATGCCCAGATGCGTGGGCCTGTCGGTGCTGGCAGACCACCGCTCAGGGCTGTGCATCGTCTCCACCGCCTGGGAGACGAAGGAGGCGATGCACGCGAGCGTGGCGCGGATCAGGCCGCTGCGCGACCAGACGTCGAAGATCTTGCACAGCTCGGTCGACCTGGAGGAGTGGGAGATCGTGGCGATGCACCGCAAGCACGCCACCAGCGCACCGATCGGCGCCCAGGTCACCTGGCTGCGCGTGGAACCCGGAGCGATCGACGCGGTGATCGATGACTATGTCCGGCACACGCAACCCGCGCTCACCGCGGTCCGCGGGTTCTGTTCGGCGAGCATGCTCGTCAACCGGGAATGGGGCCATGCGGCGATCACCGTGTCATACGACGACCCGGAGGTGCCGACCAGGTTCCGCCGATCCGACGGGCGCATGTCACTGGGCACGGACATCATGCGGGTGCAGGACTTCGATCACGTCATGCCGCACCTGCGGGTGCCGGACCTGGCGTCCTATTGACCGACGGGATGCTCGCACGCCGACACGAGCCCGACACCTCCGGCCGCCGGACGAATCAGGCGGCAGCGGCCAGTGCGTGGATCGGCCTGGTGTCCCGCAGGCGACGCAGGCACCGTGCACGAGTTGGCCCGATGCTTCCGATCGGAATGCCCAGTCGCCCGCTGATCTGTTGGTAGGACAGCCGGGGATCTGAAACCAGCAGCAGGAGCAATTGACGGTGCTCCGGCCGCAATTGCGCAAGGCCGTCGGCCAGCGCCCGCCGCCGGTCCGCCAGGCACAACTGGTCGTCCAGTTCGGGCCCGTCGGTGCTGTCGGTCCTGGCCGTGCCGTCGAATCTGCTGTCGGCCATCGGGTCCGATGGCACCATGCGTCGACCCGCGGTGATGACCCGCATTGCCTCATTCTTGGTCGTGGTCACTATCCACCCCGGAAGTGCACTGGGTTCGCGCAGTCGGTGCAGCTGCTGCACCAACGCCAGCCATACGGTCTGACTCACGTCGTCGGCGTCGTCCCCCGCCAGTCGGAATCGTCTGCAGACGCTGGAAATCAGTGGGGTGTAACGCTTGTAGAGGACCTCCCATGCCTGGCTGTCACCGCGTGCAGCGGCCGCGACCAGGTCGGCGAGAAGCGACGCAGTGGTCTCGGTGGTGTTCCTCGACATGATGGTCACCGCTTCCCTGTCAAGCTTCCCGAATGGTGGGCTCGGATATCGCAACAATAGGAAACGATCATCAACACGATCTCAACATCCGTTGGCCCGACAGGTCGTGTCAAGAACCTCCCCATGATGATCGCCGGGCTCGTCGTGCTGGTCGTGGCGATCGGCTTGATCATCACCGCGGTGCTATACCGCAAGCGCGGGATGTCGCTGGCCGGCAGTGAGGAACTGAGCGTCTCCGACGTCGTCGCCCAGATCACCGCCGCTGCGGCTGCGCTCGGACCAGGAAACTACCGCAAGCATGTCGCCGTGTCGGGTCAACTGGTCCCGTCCCCGCACGGTGAGCTGCTCGGCCCGCTCGCCCTGCCGGACCGGCGGCGACCCGATCAACTGGGCGCACCGCCGGCGGGGCAGTACGCCACGGCCGATCGTGCTGCTGGCCGACGTCTCCGGTTCGATGCAGCCGTACGCCCGGATCTACCTGCGCGTCCTGCAGGGCGCAGTGATCGGGGCGAGGGCGCAGGCCTACGTGTTCGCCACCCGGCTGACCAAGGTGTCCTTGGCGCTGACAACCGGGCGCCCGGGAGGAGGCGCTCGCCAGGGCCCTGGCGCACGCTCCCGACACCGCCGGCGGCACCCGGATCGGCGAAGCACTGAAAACCTTCCTGGACACCGATGGTCGCCGCGGAGTCGCTCGGGGCGCTGTGGTGATCGCCGTGGCGGCCTGCTGGAAGTCATCGCCGGCTGACGGTGTGCCAGTGGCACGGAAGATCGGGCCCAGAAAACCGTGCCGGGCTGCGGCGCCACCGGCCCTAAAGTTGGTGTGATGTGACGTCGGGCGGCCGGACGGAGGTGCCCGCATGATCGAACATCACCACCGGTCAGCACGACAGCCACCCGCCCCTGCGCAGGGCCGCCCAGACGTCACCCCACCGACGGTCGCGCTCGGGCCGCACCGGGCGATCCTGGGGTTGCAACGCAGCACCGGCAATGCGGCGGTCCGCGAGTTGCTCGCCCGGTCGACCGTCCACCACACAGCCGGACCCGCTGCCGTCGACCAACAGGTGCAGCGGTTCGGCGGCAAGGAACACCGCAACATCGGCGACTGGGCGACCAATCGCAAGTACGTCGCGCTCGGCTCGAAGCGCTACCAGCTCTCCTACGGAGAGATGATCGCGCTGGCCGGTGACCTCTTCCCGAGCCTTGCCTACATGGAGAAGCTGGCAGACCGGCCCGGTCCGAACACCAGGGAGGCGCTGGACTACGCGCGGTTCATCGAGATCGGCCGGCGCGACTCCGGCGACGCGCGGACCCGCTCACAACAGGTCAAGGACGATGCCAGCGGCGGATTTCCCGACGACGAGCGGCGGTACAACCCGGCGAACTACTCGAAGGCGACCGTCAAAGCCGTCGACGCGATGTACTACAAGCTGGCCTCCGACAAGGCCAGTCACTTCGCCGCGCCGCTGGGCAAGGACGCCGCCAAGAAGCCCTGGGAACGCCCCCATTCGGCGGGCGCGAGCTACCGGGAGCTTCGGCGACCATCATCTGCGCGAGGGCGATACCGAGAAGATCGCCATCGCCGCGATGGGCAAGGAAGGCAGGTCCTTCGCCCAGATCAAGACCGCGCTCGGCAAGGGCGGTCAGTACAAGCCGGAGTCCTTGTTGCCTCGGCTCGACCCGGCGGCCGGTGCGCAGAAGATGCCGAAGTGGGCCGTCGGGTCGTTCTCCGAGCTACTGCAGGATCCAGTGATGCGCGAAGCCCTGGCGCTGACCATCCTGAACAACCTGGCCGAGATCGAGGAGGTCGCGGCATCGCTGTCCGAACCCGGCAAGACGGCATCCTGAAGGGATTCGTGCCCCTGGTGAAGAAGGATCCGATCGGCGCGCTCGGCAACATCTACGGCTTCGTCCAGACACCCATTTTCGACCTGCGCAACCTTCCGGCGACCGGGGTGTCCCTTCCCACCCACTGACCACGCAGGAGCATCACCGGTTCGACCTTGCATAAGTTACTGGCCAGTAATAACCTGGGTTCACGAAGCGGGCACCGCTCCGTCGGGAGCGGCTCTGCACGCGCGAGTCCCGCAGTACAGCTGCCTGAACCACGAAACACGAACCTTCTGCCAGCAGCCTCACCACCAGGGAGCACCGGCCATGACTCATTACCGTTCCAACGTCAGAGATCTCGAATTCAACCTGTTCGAGGTGCTTGGCGCCGGCGAGCGGATGGGCAGCGGCCGGTTCGCCGAGATGGACGCCGACACCGCACGGGAGATCCTGCACGAGCTGCAGACGGTCGCCGCCGGCCCGATCGCCGCCTCGTTCGCCGACGCGGACCGCAACCCGCCCGTCTACGACCCGGCCACCTTCAGCGTGACCCTGCCCGAGTCTTTCAAGAAGTCCTACCGCGCCCTGGTCGACGGCGATTGGCAGCGCCTGGAGTTGCCGTCCGATCTCGGCGGCTACGGGGCGACCCCCAGCCTGCGCTGGGCCGCCGCGGAATTGATCCTCGGTGCCAATCCCGCGTTGTTCATGTATTCGGGCGGACCCAACTTCGGTGTCGTTGTGCACCGCAACGGCACCCCGCTGCAGCAGCGGATGGCCGAGACCATGATCGAGAAGCAGTGGGGCTCGACAATGGTGCTGACCGAGCCGGATGCCGGAAGCGATGTCGGCGCCGGCCGCACCAAGGCGATTCAGCAGGAGGACGGCAGCTGGCATCTGGAGGGAGTCAAGCGGTTCATCACCTCCGCCGAATCCGACCTGGTCGACAACATCGTCCACCTGGTTCTCGCCCGTCCTGAGGGCCCCGGCATCGAGAATAGGCCTGGCACGAAGGGTTTGAGTCTGTTCATCGTGCCGAAGTTCCATTTCGACCCGGAGACCGGCGAGTTGGGCGAGCGTAACGGCGTTTTCGTCACCGGGCTGGAACACAAGATGGGGCTGAAGGTTTCGACCACGTGCGAGCTGAGCTTCGGCATCAACGGTATTCCCGCAGTGGGATACCTGTTGGGCGACAAACACGACGGCATTGCGCAGATGTTCCAGGTGATCGAGTACGCGCGGATGATGGTCGGCACCAAGGCGATCGCCACCCTGTCCACCGGGTACCTGAACGCATTGAACTACGCCAAGCAGCGAGTGCAGAGCGCCGACCTGACCAAGTCCAACGACAAGACCGCGCCGCGGGTGACGATCATCCACCACCCGGACGTACGGCGAATCCTGATGAAGCAGAAGGCTTACGCCGAAGGGCTGCGCGCCGTCTATCTGTATACGGCCACCTGGCAGGACAAGATCGCCGCCGGCGAGGTGTCGGACGCCGAGATGGCGTCAGCGAAGAAGGTCAACGACCTGCTGCTGCCGATCGTCAAGGGCGTCGGATCGGAACGCGCGTACGAGAACCTCGCGTTGTCGCTGCAGGTGTTCGGCGGCTCCGGGTACACCCAGGACTACCCGATCGAGCAGTACATCCGGGACGCGAAGATCGACACCCTGTACGAGGGCACCACCGCCATCCAGGCCCAGGACTTCTTCTTCCGCAAGATCGTCCGCGACGGCGGCACCGCACTGGGCGTGGTATCCGCGGAGATCGCCGCTTTCGTGTCGTCCTCGCTCTCGGAATCCACCGACGGGCGGCACAAGGAAGAGTTGGCGCTGCTACAGACCGCGCTGACCGACGTGCAGTCCACGGTCGGTTCGCTGATCGGCTACGCGGCGGCGTCCGCGCAGGAGCCGGCCTCGATCTACAAGGTGGGCGAGCACGCGGTCAGCCTGCTGATGAGCGTGGGCGACCTGTTGATCGGCTATCTGCTGCTCCGCCAGGCGCGCGTCGCGCAATCGGCACTCGACAACGGCGCATCCCCCCGAGATGCCGACTTCTACGCCGGCAAACTCGCGGTCGCGCACTGGTTCGCCCGCAACGTGCTGCCGGAAATCACGGCCAGGCGATCGGTGATCGAGAACGCCGACCAGTCGCTGATGGAGGTCTCGGAGGCGGCATTCTGACGGCAGCTGTGGCGGTGCTCCGGCGGATCGCCGCCGCAGATTCGCCCGCGTACCGTCGCTGCGTTGTTGTTACCTGGAGCCGTCGTGCCGGTCGTAGGTTGCCTCGTCGACCTCGTCGACCGAGTCGGGGGCAGCGACGTCGACGTCGTGACGATCGAACGTCGCCTCCTCGGTTTCGACCACGGAGTCGGGGGCATCGACGTCGATGTCATGACGATCGAACGAGGCCTGTTCATGCCCTCCCCTCGCACTGTCGGGAGCGTCGACGTCAACATCGTGGCGGGAGAAGTTGGCCGGGGCGCCTGCTGCTGGATCTGCACCTGTGTCACTCATACCTCAAGCATGACACGCCGCGCGGATCGGCGGGTTGGGTCATGACGACGAGCTGACAGGGTTGCCCCGTATGTGCCGACCGGCGGACCGCCGGCCGCGGTGGCGGTGGGTTCTGCTCCGCCATGACACCCTTGCGCCCGGGCTGTCCGCCGTTAGGGTGGGCCGGACCGTCGCAGATGTCAGTCGTTTCAGAGGTAGGTCACACGTGGATTCCCGCCATCGCCTGGACACCCGTCCCGTCGCGGATCCGGCGGCGGTGGTGCTGGGCGGGACGGTCCGGATCACCGTGCTCACCGACGGATTGCTGCGACTGGAATACGCACGAGACGGCCGTTTCGAGGATCGCGCCAGTGCGTTCGCGGTGGTCCGGGACCTCCCGGTGCCGTCATATCGGGTCATCGACGGACCGCACCACCTGGAGATTCTCACCGCCCGGGTGCACCTGGTCTACGACCGTGAGCCGTTCAGTACCAGCGGGCTCAGCATTCAGGTCCGCGGCAACATCAGCAGCTACCACAGTGTCTGGCGTTTCGGTGAGCCGGTGGACGACCTGGGCGGTACCGCACGGACCCTGGACAATGCGGACGGCGCGGTCCCGCTGGAACCGGGCGTCGTCTCGCGTTGGGGCTACGCCGTGCTGGACGATTCCCGGACGCTCGTGCTGGACGAGGATGGCTGGGTCGCGCCGCGTGACGGATCCCGGACCGACCTGTACTTCTTCGGCTACGGCCGCGATTATCGTGACGCCGTCCGTGCGCTGTACGCCGTGTCGGGGCCGAGCCCGGTGTTGCCGCGATTCGCGCTGGGCAATTGGTGGAGCAGATTCCATCCGTACAGCGCCAGCGAATACACCGACCTGATCGGCAGATTCGAACGCGAAGGTGTTCCCTTCTCGGTCGGCGTGATCGACATGGATTGGCACGTGATCGAGGTCGACCCCCGGTACGGCAGCGGCTGGACCGGCTACAGCTGGAACCGCGCGCTCTTTCCGGACCCCGCGCAGTTCCTGGCCCGGCTGCACGAGCACGGCCTGCGGGTGACGCTGAACGTGCATCCCGCGGACGGGGTCCGCGCCTTCGAGGATGCCTACGCCGAGATGGCGACGGCGATGGGCATCGATCCTTCCTGCGGCGATCCGATCGCCTTCGACGTCACCGACCCGCAATTCCTCACCGCCTACTTCGACGTGCTGCACCGGTCGCTGGAGCGCGACGGGGTGGATTTCTGGTGGATCGACTGGCAGTCCGGACCGCACTCGCGGACAGCCGGTGTCGACCCGTTGTGGATGCTGAACCATTTCCATTTCCTGGACAACGCGCGAGACGGCAAGCGCCCGTTGACCTTCTCCCGGTACGCCGGGCCGGGCAGCCACCGTTATCCGGTCGGGTTCTCCGGGGACAGCCTGGTCACCTGGGCGTCCCTGGACTTCCAGCCGTATTTCACCGCCAGCGCCTCGAACATCGGCTACGGCTGGTGGAGCCACGACATCGGCGGGCACATGTTCGGCAGCAAGGACGACGAACTGGCCACCCGCTGGGTGCAGCTGGGGGTCTTCTCGCCGATCATGCGACTGCACTCCTCCGCCAGCGCCTTTAACAGCAAGGAGCCGTGGCGGTTCGGCGGGCGGGCGCAGGCGGTGATGACCGAGTTCCTGCGCATGCGGCACCGCTTGCTGCCGTACCTGCACACGATGAACCACCGGGCGGCGCGCGACGGCTCGCCGCTGGTGGAGCCGATGTACCGGTCGCATCCGGAATCCGCGGACGCCTACCGGGTGCCGAACCAGTTCCGCTTCGGCACCGAGCTACTCGTCGCACCCATCACCACCCCGACCAACCGCAGCTTGCAACTGGGCAGCGTCCGCGCGTGGCTGCCGGAGGGCACCTGGGTCGATGTCTTCACCGGCCTGGTCTACGCCGGCGGCCGGCAGCTCGTGCTGCACCGCGACCTGGCGACCATCCCCGTACTCGCTCCGTCCGGCGCGATCGTGCCGCTGGCCGGTGCGCCGGTTCCCGGGAACTCGCCCGACAACCCCCACTCTCTCGAGGTTCTCGTGGTGGTCGGCGCCGACGGCACGTTCGAGCTGATCGAGGACGACGGCACCGGGACCGGGCTGGACCCGGCCGGCGTGGCGCGGACGCCGATCGCATTCGACCAATCCGGAGGGACTGTCACGGCGGGCCCCGCGTCCGGCGCGCTCGACTGCCTGCCCGAGGCGAGGAACTGGACCATCACCTTTCTCGCGCGCAGCGCGGCGGCCGAGCCGGTCGTGACCATCGACGAGACTGTTGCCGACGCAAGGATCGCCGGCGGGCCGAGCCGCATCTCGGTGACCGTGGACAGCGTTCCGGTCAGCAGCGCACTGCGGATCGGGATCGGGCGCAATCCCGCACTGGACCCGGTCGACGTGGCGAGCCGGCTGTTCACACTGCTCGACGCAGCGTTCATCGACTACGAGGACAAGCAGCGCGTTTACGCGATTGCCACCTCACTGCAGCCGTTGTCGGTGCGGCTGTCCCACCTGCAGGCGCTGGACTTGGACCGCACGCTGGAGACGGCCGTC
>JBBQJM010000054.1:0-12220 GCA_038325895.1 Mycobacteriales bacterium | reverse complement strand
GCGTACACCAACCGCCCCACCCGTTCCAGGGTTTCCGCCAGGGTCAGCAGTTCCTTGTCAGCGATCTTCCAGAACGCGGTGCGGCGCAACTCCTCCACCCCAGCGCACACCGACCCCGCCACCGCGGTGGCGTGCTCGATGTCGCTGATCAGCTCCATGAATAGAACGTTAGACCACCCCACCGACAGTCCCAGAAACCCGACAATTCAGGCAGCAGCGCGGAGTACACCAGCACCTGTGGCTTCGTGCCCCGGTGGCGTGGATCACGGGATCGGCAATGAGGTGCCGCAGCCCATGACCAGCCTGTGGGCGGGAACGGCTCCTGCCAGCCACGGGGACAGTTGGAGGCAGTTCAGTTGCTGTTCCACCGCGAGCGCTATCACCCAACACCGGCTCCGCCGCGGTGCTGTTCGTCGGCCAAGCCGTCACCACCTGGGCAGCGGCTGAGTCAGATCCGAGATTCCTTGGGTTCGCCGCAAGCGACGTGATCCGAAGAACCTCGCGCATTGCCTGGGTGCGTTTCCGGTTTGGTCCACCGCGTCGCGCGACGAGCCGTCCGCCAGGGCACCGCCGTCGGCGACCAGCTAAGCGAGGTCCGACGATCCTCGCTGTCCGATTGCGAATCGGCGTCATTCGATCCGGCGGTTTGGCCACCGCGTTGCGGCACGAGCCGTCCGCCAGGGCACCGCCGTCGGGCGACCGGCGGCGTGAGGTCCGAGGATCCTCCCCGTCCGATTGCCAATCGGCGCTATTCGATCCGGCGGTTTGGCCACCGCGTTTGCGCCACGAGCCCTCCGCCAAGGCACCGCAATCGGCGACCAGCGCGTGAGGTCCGAGGATCGTCTCCGTCCGATTGCGAATCGGCGTCATTCGAGAATCCTTGCGGCGCTGCGTTGCTGTGCCTTTGGGGCTCGGCCCACCGTCGCCGTGTCATCCGGCGGCCGAGCCGCCGCCACCTGTCACCGACTTCCGGATGCCGACCAACCGCCGCAGGACGTCGAACCAGAATTGCGCGCCGAACAGCAGAGCAACCAGCGTGATACCCCGGCCCAGCCAGCCGAAATCACGGAATTCGTAGTCCCAGATGTCGGCCACAGACATGCCGAAGAACGGACCTTCGCTCGGGTCCAGCGCAGTGATCTTGTCGATGTCCGGGACGATCGCGAACACCCCGGCCGCCCGGACGATCTTCGCCGCGCAGGCGAACCGGTCAACGGCGTCATCGAAGGGATCCGTGCCGTTCGCCGTCCCGCTTGGACTCGTCCCACTGCCGGAATCGGTTGTCCCATCGCCGGTCCCGCTCGCCGCAGTGCCGTCGACGGAGGCCGCGGGCGCGGGCGCGGGCGCGGGCGCGGGCGGGTTGATGATGGCGTCAAGGGTCGACGTGCCGGCGACGGCGACCGCCTCGCTGCTGATGGCTTCGCGCAGCGCTGCGTCGCCGCGGAGGTCGGCGATGATGCGCAGGGTGTTCGCCTGGAACACCAACACAATTGGCAGCGCCAGCAGGGCAAGCACCTTCCGGTTCTGCCGGCGCTAGAGCCCACTGAGCTGATCCATTTCCCGGTCGAACCAGGCCTGAACCGTCGCCTTGGCTGCGCTGAGTTCCTGACCGACCCCGGACGCGTCCGCCGCGGACGTGATCGCATGTGCCAGCCGCGGATTCGTCCGGAAGAAATCGGCCACATCGCGCGCGGTCAGCACACCCGAGGCCGCCAGGTAGAGCCGCTCCTTGTCGGTGTCGGCCACACCGCTCACCGGCAGCGCAAGCGCATCCGATGACGAGAGAACCCGGTCGAGAGGTATTCCGCCGACCGCCGTGGCCAGCGCTGCCCGCTGAGAGTCGTTCCAGCCCAACGATGTGGCGGCATTCGTCAGGTCCGCAGCGTGTACCGGCCGAGCCAGCCCAGCAATCGCCGCGGCGAAGTCCGCACCGTTGATCCTGGTGAGCTTCGACTTTCGCCCGGACAGCGCCACGTCCGAGACCATGGGTGCGAGGGCGTCATAGATCTGCTGCAACTGACTCCGGGTCGCCTGCAATTGACCTCGTCGCGCCACCGCGACGCCGGACCCTGATGGTCCCGTGGTCCACCAGTCCGGCAGTGTCAACCAGGTGTCCTTGACGGGTGCGTCCGCGGCCGCCGGCTGCGCCTCCGGTCGCAGATCGAATTGTCGCCAGCTCATCGGCAAACTGACCGCGGTGTCCCACAGACGGCGCGAGTACGAGCTGTTGACCGGGTCGAGCAGCCGGGAGATTCCCAGCCAGAGATGCTTGGCGCGGATCCGGAACACCAGCGCGAACGCTTCGTTGATCACCGAGATCAGCAGGCTGAGGACGAACCAGACGAAGACGAGGCCGATGGCCAGGTCGATCAATTCACTCTGGATCATGGTCGACCCCCAGTTCGGCGGCAGTTCCGACACCCACGGCTCGACACCCACGGCTCGACACCCACGGCTCGACACCCACGGCTCGACACCCACGGCTCGACACCCACAGCTCGACCGCGACCCGACGCGTGCAGGGACCGTAGCGTGACCGGCCACCCGTGTCCATCGAACAACGATGCGATGGGGCCGGCGGTCCCGAGCCTTACCCCGCGCGATCCACCTCGAGCAACCCCCGCTGATGAGCGAGTGACACCGCTTCCGCCCTCCCGGACGCGCCGAGCTTGCCCAGCACGTTGGACATGTGCACGCTCACCGTCTTCGCGCTGATGTAAAGCCGTTCGCCAACTTGCCGGTTGGTCAGCCCTTGGGCGACCAACCGCAGCACCTCCTCTTCGCGATCGGTCAGCACCCCGATCACGGTCCGCGAACCCGGGAGCTCGAACCGGGCCCGCCGGCCGAATGCCTCGATGGCCACGGTGAGTGGCTCGGCGCCCATCGTCCGGGCTTCGGCCAGCGCGGTGGTGGCTTCCGCTCGGGCGGTGGTCCGGTCGCCTGCCTCGGTGAGCGCCTCGGCGAGGCGCCGACGGCTGCGCGCCACCTCGTAGCGATACCCGTAGCCGAACTCCCGGATGGCCTCTCGCCACAGATCAGGGTCGCTCCGACCATTCAGTCTGGCGTGTTCGGCGTGTGCCCGGACCAGCCACGCGCGCCCCTCGGGACCGAGCCTGCCGCCGCGCGGGCGTCCGCGTTCGGCGGTGTGGTCGGCGAGCAGGATCAGCGAATCACCGAAGGAGATCTCGGAGGCCAGGTTGCCGCCGGAAATGCGGATCCCTTCGGCCCGGTCGGCGAGCGCCGCGAGCCCGAGCGCGGCCAGCCAGATGCCGCCCAGGAAATAGTCGTTCCACGTGCGCCCGAGGAAATCGATGAGCTGGCGCGTCAGGTCAATGGCTTCCTGGTATTCGCCTGCCCAGGTGAGACCGTCGATCGTGCACCCGCCGGACAGCAGCGCGTTCCACGGATCCTGCTGCCAATCGGCCTTGATGGCCCGCCCGCGTTCGACGGCGTCGGGATCGCCGCGCGCCACGCTGGCGTACAGGTCGGCCACCCCCAGGGTGACCAGCGCGAGCGGCGGTACTTCGTCCCTGGCCGGCGGTGCAGGACTGAGATCGCCGGTGACGTAACTGATCAGCTCGCGAAATACCAGCAGGCTGACGCCGTACCCCATCCAGATGACTCCTGTGGACCTGGCCCGATCGATCCCTTCCTCGCAGACCCTGCTGGCCTGATCGAGCCACCCCGCGTAGTACAGGGTCGAGGTCAGGTTGTGAGCGGTGCGCAGCTCCGTCAACAGGTCACCGGAGGCCCTGGCAAGCGCCAGCGCGGAGGCGAGCAGGTCCGCGGCCGTGTCGGGCTCGTCGACCTCGAGCAGTGCCAACGTCGTCAGGGCGTCCGCTTCCGCGTCGGCGACCCCCAGCTCGCGGGACTCGGTGACAGCTCGCTCCGCCGCCTCCCGGGCGATGTCGTCCAGGTCCGAATTCAGCGCCGCCCGGGCCTGGGCGGCGAGCACCCTGGCACGGTCGACCGACGGCTCCTCGACATCCAGCACCGTCAACGCCTCGGTGGCGCGCTCGAAGGCCTCCGTGGCGTGGTCGGCATCGACCAGGTAGAACGCCACAGCCGGCGTGAGCCGCGCGGCCCGTAAGGGATCGCACCGTGCCAGCGCCGACCGGGCCAGCGAGACAGCGCGCCCCGGCTGACCATCCCGGCTGGCGGCCGAGGCCGCGGACATGGTGATCTCGACGCGGTCCTGTCCGAGTGTGTGCTGTGCGTCCGCCACCGCATCCCACAATTCGAGGACGGTCTCAAGCCGCCGCAATTCCTCGGCGGGGGCCAGCACGTCTGCCGCCTCCCGAGCCGCTGCATAGGATGCGGCCAGCGCTGCCGGCAAGTCGTGGCTGCGGAGCGCGTGATGGGCGAGTTCTGCCTGCGAACCCAGGGACGGGTCGGCTTCGAGCGCCCGGCGGTAGGCCCGGTGCAGGCCGGATTGCTCACTGGGTAACAGATCCGAATACACCGCTTCGGCCAGCAACGCGTGCCGGAAGGCGATCCATTCGGACTTCTCGCTGACCAGCACGTTGTGGGCGACAGCCTCGCGGAGTGCGACGTCGAAAGCCGCGGGCTCGGCAAAGGCGGGATCAGTGCCGGCGACCGCCCACAGCAGCGCCTCGGTGACGCGGCGACCTGCCACGGACGCGATCCCCGCGAGGTGTTGAACCGCGGGACCGAGCAGCTCGAGCCTGGCGTGTAGGACGTCGGCGAGGGAACCCGGGAGTTCGGCCGACCCGACGCCGCATTCGAGCAACTCCTCGGCGAAATACGCATTGCCCTCGGAGCGGGCCAGCACCTGCTGGAGCGCGGGTTCGGGAAGGTCGGCGCCGGTGACGGCGACGACGAATTCCGCGAGCTCGTCATGGGTGAACGGCGGCAGTTGCAGATGATCGACGCTGGGATGACGGAGTAGCTCGGCCAGCAAGGGCCGCAGCGGATGTCGCCGGTGCAGATCGTCGGTGCGATAGCTGCCCACGATCAGCAGATGTTCGGTCCGCAGCCGGGCCAACAGGAAACGGAGCACGTCGCGGCTGGATGGGTCCGCCCAATGCAAGTCTTCGATGATGAGCACCAGGGGGTGCTTGGGGCCGCCGGCGGCAGCCAGCACGGCGGCCATGCCGTCGAACAGCTGCAGCCGGGCCACCTGCTCCGCGGTGCCGGCCGGCGGCTCGGTGGTTCCGCTGTCCACCAAACGTCGGAGGGCCGGCCGCGCTGCGATGACGTCCTCCACCGCGGGACCCAGCGGGCGCAGCTGCGCCAATGCCTCGGCGAACGGCAGGTAGGGCAGGCCGACGTCGCCGAGGTCGATGCAATGGCTGACCACGACGAGGGCCCCTGACGCGACAGCCACCTCGGCCATTCTGGTGAGCAGCCGGGTCTTTCCGACACCAGCATCGCCCGAGAGCAGGATCGCCCCGGGTTCTCCTGACGCCGCACGCCCGAGCGCGGAGCGAAACCGCTCCAACTGCTCGTGACGTGCGACGAACGGCGTCCCCGCCGCGGACCTGGCCATGGGCTCCATATTGGCAGCTACCACCGACAGTGCTGTTCTCCCTTGGCCTGTTCTCCCTTGGCCTGTTCTCCCTCGGGCGGCTCTCCGTCGACCTGGTTCGGGTGCGGTCACATCATGCTGGTCAACCGGCTGGCCGAGCGGTCCCGGCGCCCGCGCGGCACTCACGATCGCCGTTACCGACCAGCACCCGGTTCTTCTCGCCGCGCGCTCACGCGGCGTGCGCTCGAACGTCGATCGAACGCACCGCGCGGCCCCGCACAGCCGGGGCATCCACCGGCACCGGCGCGACTTCGACCGTGCTGGCAGTGACGGCCTTGGCACCGTGCTGGACGGCCACCGCGGTCGGCGCCTTATGCCCAGCAACTCCCGCGGCCGGTCGGCGCTCCCACCACCGCGGCTTGTTCGTGCCGTGGGTGCGACCGAAGTCCGCGCGCAGCCGCTCCTGCCGGTAGTTCACCTCGGCGTCGAATCCGAGGCCCGAGTTCATCGTCATGGCCATCTCCCTTGCCCGCTCAGCGAACCGGTGCTCGCTGTCGTAGCCATGAGAGTTCCGCTAAGCGCGGGGCCGCCACATCGGTCGTTCGTGCAGCGGAGTCAGCCGTGAGCCTCAGATGTCGATCTGATAGGGGTCTGAGGCACCTTAGATGCCGGGCCGACGATCAGCTCGCGACCGCGGTGCCGAACCGCTTCTCGCTCCGGGCCCGTGCTTTGGCCGCCTCTTCATCCCGGTCCTTGGGTGGCGTGTCCGTCACCAGGTCCTCGAGCAGGTGCCTGGTGATGTGTGCGATCTCGGCAACGGCACGGTCGAAGGTGGGCTGGTTCGCGGCGGACGGTTTCGTCGTTCCGCTCACCTTGCGCACGAACTGCAACGCGGCGGCGTGGACCTCGTCCTCGGTGGCCGGAGGGTCGAAATTGTGCAGCACTCTGATGTTTCGGCACATGGCACCAGGGTGGCACACGCCAAGGCGGGAATCACGGAACGATTTCAGCGGGCAGGTACCCGGTCGTAGGAATGCGCCGACCAACGGCATGACGACCAACGGCATGACGACCAACCGGATGACGACCAACCCGCATGAGACCAACCGCATGAGACCAACCGCATGACGACAAACCGGCATGACTAACCTCGCTAGGGGCGGGCGCCGGCCCGCATGGAGGCGAACATGAAGATCGGTTTGCACATCGCGGACTTCACCTTTCCCGACGGCCCGGCCGGGCTGCGGGACGACCTTTCGCGGATCGTCACCACCGCCGAAGAGGTCGGGTTCGCCAGGGTGAGCGTGATGGATCACCTCTGGCAGATCGGCCTTCTCGGGCCGCCGGAGCACGAGATGCTCGAGGCCTACACAACCCTGGGCTATCTGGCCGCGCTGACCTCGGAGGTCGAACTGGTCGCGTGGGTCACCGCCGTTGTCTACCGGGAGCCGGGGATGCTGGCCAAACTGGTCAGCACCTTGGACGTGCTGTCCGGCGGACGAGCCTGGCTCGGCATCGGCGCCGCCTGGAATGAGGAAGAAGCGCGCGGACTGGGGTTGTCGTTCCCGCCGACCGCCGAGCGGTTCGAGCGGCTGGAGGAAGCCCTGCAGATCTGCTTGCAGATGTGGAGCGAGAACGACGGCCCGTACGAGGGCAGGCATTATCAGCTCGCGCGGACCCTCAACTCCCCGCAGCCCCTGCACCGTCCGCACCCGCCGATCCTGATCGGCGGCAGTGGCGAGAAGAAGACGCTCCGGCTGGTCGCGAAATATGCGCAGGCCTGCAACCTGTTCGGGAGTCCGGAGGTCGCGCACAAGCTCGACGTGCTGCGCGGGCATTGCGAACGCGAGGGCCGCAACTACGACGACATCGAGAAGACGGTGATGAGTGGTCTTGACCCCGGTGAGAAGGGCGAGAACATCGACGCGATTCTCCAGCAATTGCAGCAATTTGCGGCAATGGGCATCTCGGAGGTCCAGGGCATCGTGCCCGGCGTCTGGAAGCTGAGTCCCCTCGAGATTCTGGGAAGGGAAATCGTCCCGGCGATCGCCGATTGGTGATCGGGCCGACCCGTCCCCGACCGGTGTCGACCGTGGGAACGGTCCGATCAGGCGCGTGACCAGGACCAGTCACCAGGACTATCGGCGGGGCGGTCGGCGTGTTCGCACTGACCCGCCCTGGCCATCCCGCCGAATCCCAGCACCCGTGATGCCGACCACACCAGGGTCCGGTTCAATAGCCCCATGGACCCACGCGCAGGACAGCCTGCTCAGGCCAGCGATCTCATCGATGTCGACGCCGTCCTGGCGGCGTACGAGGACCTGCACCCCGACGTGTCGAACCCGGATCAGCGGGTCGCCTTCGGTACCTCCGGTCACCGCGGCTCGAGCTTGGACACCGCCTTCAACCGGGACCACATCCTGGCGATCAGCCAGGCCATCTGCGAATACCGCGCCCAACAGGGCACTGACGGGCCGCTGTTCCTCGGGGCGGACACGCATGCCCTCTCCGCACCGGCAACGGCCACCGCGCTGGAGGTGCTGGCCGCGAACGGCGTCACCGTCATGCTCGACTCGAGCGACGGCTACACCCCGACCCCCGCCGTGTCGCACGCCATCCTGAAGGCGAATCGCAAGCGCACCAGCCGGCTTGCCGACGGGATCGTGGTCACCCCCAGCCACAACCCCCCGCGGGACGGCGGTTTCAAGTACAACCCGCCCAACGGCGGGCCCGCGGACAGCGACGCCACCTCGGTGATCGCCGCCCGGGCCAACGACATCCTGGCCGGCGGGTTGGCCGACGTGAAGCGGATGGACTACCAGTCCGCGAGGAACGCGGACACCACCGGCTTCTACGACTTCGTCTCCGGCTACGTCGGCGACCTGGAGAACGTGCTCGACATCGATGCCATCCGGGACGCCGGCGTCCACATCGGCGCGGATCCGCTCGGCGGCGCGTCGGTGGCGTACTGGGGCGCCATCTCCGAGCGACTCGGTCTGGACCTCACCGTGCTCAACACGACCGTCGACCCGGCGTGGCCGTTCATGACCCTGGACTGGGACGGCAAGATCCGGATGGACTGCTCGTCCCCGTACGTGATGGCCTCGGTAGTCGCCAAGGCGGGCAGCTACGACATCGCGACCGGCAATGACGCGGACGCCGACCGGCACGGCATCGTCACCCCCGACGCGGGCCTGATGAACCCCAACCACTATCTGGCCGTGGCCATCGATTACCTGTACAGCCACCGCAGCGAGTGGGACGCCGACATGGGCGTCGGGAAGACGCTGGTGTCCTCCTCGATGATCGACCGGGTGGTCGAGCAACTGGGTCGCAAGCTGGTCGAGGTGCCGGTCGGCTTCAAGTGGTTCGTGCCCGGGCTGATCGACGGTTCCATCGGGTTCGGCGGTGAGGAGTCCGCCGGCGCGTCGTTCCTGCGCAAGCGCGGCACGGTGTGGACCACCGACAAGGACGGCATCCTGCTGGCCCTGCTGGCCTCGGAAATCAAGGCGGTGACGGGCAAGTCGCCGAGCGAGCGGTACCGGGAGCTGACCGCTCAGTACGGCGATCCGGCGTACGCCAGGGTGGACGCCCCGGCCACCAAGCCCGAGAAGGCGAAGCTGGCCAAGCTGTCCCCGGAGGACGTCAAGGCTGACACCCTGGCAGGGGAGAAGATCACCGCCCGGCTGGTCACCGCGCCCGGCAACGGGGCCGCCATCGGCGGGCTGAAGGTCACCACCGAGAACGCCTGGTTCGCCGCTCGGCCGTCCGGTACCGAGGACGTCTACAAGATCTACGCAGAGTCGTTCAAGGGGCCCGAGCACCTCAAGCAGGTGCAGGAGGAGGCCCGCGAGGTGGTGTCGGCGGCACTCGCCGGGTAGTGCCCGCGCTACCTCGCGCACGTCTTGGACAAACCGCTCCGGCTGGAGCACTGCCGCCCTGATCAACCCGCGGAGCGCCGCTCGCTACCCACTCTCGGGGTGCCTGGGGAGCGGTTGCTGGTGGACCTCGATGATCGTGATGCCGTCGCGGAACTGTTGGGCGAGAACGCACTACGACGGATCCGGGCACCGACGTTGATCGCTGACGTCAACGTCCGACGCGGTCAGCCGGCGATGCGCTCCAGCGCCGCCGAGGCGTGCGGGGAGAGCTCGATATCCGAATGCGCCCGTTCTTCGACGTAGGCAAGCCGGCCGTCCGGGGTGATGCCGCAGAGCCGGGTGCTGCCCACCACCGGTGGGGCGGTCGGGGTGCGCCAGCCCACGTCGGTGGACAGCGCCCAACTGGCGACCGACCGCGCCTGTCCGTAGAACACCTCCACCCGGCCAACCGCGTGGGCCACCAGCAGTTCGATGGAGCCGTCCGGTTGGGGCCGCCAGTAGCCTGTTTCGCGTTCGCCCGGTCCGGTGACCGTGCCGTCCGGCGCGAGCAGCCAGGTGACCGACTCGTACGTCAGGAACGGCCGACCGTCGTGGGCGATGGTGATCTGCTGACCGAAGTGGTGGTCCTTGACGCCCGGATCGTTCCCGAAAACCCCGGTGCCGCGCCAGATGCCGACCAGCGGCAGGAGCGGTTGGCACGCCGGATGAAGCGTCGGCCCGAAGCGTAGGTTGGCGGTGTCGTCTGGCACGGGCAGTGGGGCGGTGTCGCCGATGTTGCGGCCGGCGGTCAGTGCAGCCCGCTGCGCGGCGGCCTCCACGGCCGCGTCGCCGCTACCCCGTTCCGCGCCAGGGATCCGTTCGGCCTCCGGGATGCCCTCGAGATCGGGCAGCGCAGGGCCGGTCGTGGGTGGAACAACGTCATGAGCGACATCGACGTACTCGCCGGCCGTGCGCTCGGCGGCGACCAGTCCGGCGATCTCCTCTGCGGTGCCCCCGTCGATGTTGGGGTCTGTGCCTTCGCTCACCGGTCTTCGTGCAGCAGTCGATACACGACGTAGATGGCGAACCACGTCACCAGCAGCGCAACTGCCACCAGCAGTCCGGTATAGAAGATCTCCACGAAGTCAGCCTAGCCTGCGGTCACGGTCATCAACCCGATCCGCCCTGTGACGCCCATGACGCCGCGGGTCCCATGGACGAGCTCGAGGGGCTGGCGCCCGCGAACGGACTTCAGCCCCTCGGCCTGGGCCGTGGCGCGGGTCAGCCGACCAGGACGTCCACCGGCGAGACACCGAGTGTGGCCTGCACATTGGCCTGGCCATTGCCAACCCTGGACAGCGCGCGCACCGTCCAGCTACCCGGCGCCGCGTAGAACCGGAAGTCGCCGGCGGGGGAGCTGACCACCTCGGCGGTGGACTCACCGGTGCCGTCCAGCAGCCGGACAAAGGCACCCGCGACCGGATCCGGGCCGTTGAGCACGTTTCCCTGCAGGATGGCCTGGTCGGTGGTGTTGGTGCCCGGAGGCAGGTCGGAGGTCTGTTCGGGCGCGCCGCAGTCGCTCACGGATGATCCTTTCGAGGGGGAATTTCACCCGGTCGTCGGCCGGGGATGGACACTCAGGCGCCGGTCTCCACCGGAACGCCGACCAGCGAGCCGTACTCGGTCCAGGATCCGTCGTAGTTCTTGACGTTCTTCTTGCCGAGGATCTCGGTCAGCACGAACCAGGTATGGCTGGAACGCTCGCCGATCCGGCAATATGCGATGGTGTTCTTGGAATCGTCGACGCCGGCGTACAAGTCGGTCAGGTCGGCGTCGGACCGGAAGGTGCCGTCCTCGTTCGCGGCCTTGGACCACGGGACATTCACCGCGGTCGGGATGTGGCCGGCACGCTGCGCCGCCTCTTGCGGAAGGTGCGCGGGCGCGAACAACTTGCCGGAGAACTCGTCGGGGGAGCGGACATCGACCAGATTCTGGCTGCCGATCGCCGCGACGACCTCGTCCCGCAGGGCGCGGATCGAGCTGTCCTGCTCCTTGGCCGTGTACGTGGTCTCGACCCGGTCGGGAGTGTCGGTGACGAGCGTCCGCCCGTCGAGCTCCCACTTCTTGCGGCCGCCGTCGATCAACCTGACGTCCTCGTGGCCGTACAGCTTGAAGTACCAGTAGGCGTAGGCGGCGAACCAGTTGTTGTTGCCGCCGTAGAGGACAACCGTGTCGTCATTGGAAATGCCCTTGGCGGACAACAGCTTCTCGAATCCGACGCGATCGATGAAATCCCGGCGGACGGGGTCCTGAAGCTCGGTCTTCCAGTTGACCTTCACGGCGCCGGCGAGATGACCGCCGTCGTAAGCCGTGGTGTCTTCGTCGACCTCGACGAAAACGACGCCGGGAGTGGACAGATTCTGCTCTGCCCATTCGGTGGTGACGAGGGAGGCCTCGCGACTCATGCTGCGCTCCTAGCTAGCGGGGATGAGGTGGGATGCGGTGCTTCGCCGGGCGGCGAAAGACGAGCGGGGATGTGCGGGGCGGGTCAGGCGAGGGCGTGACAGAGATCAGCGACTCGGGGGCCGGTCGGTACTTCGGGCGAGCGCTGCGGTGTGTCGACCGTCAGGTCGAAGATTCAGGACGCACCCGAGAGAGGCAACCCAAAGAAAGGCGACCCTAAGAGAGGCAACCCAAGGAAAGGCAACCCAAGGAAAGGCAACAGAGGGCGCTCCCGACGCGGACCAAGTCCACGGCGCGTCGGCTGGTCAGCAGCGGCCCCATGCCGCTAACGGTAGCAGCCTCCCCCCAGCCCTCCGACCAGGGACGATGGCCTGGCAAAGGGCCGTACGTTCGAAAGTCGGGCCTCACC
>JBBQJM010000053.1:0-12304 GCA_038325895.1 Mycobacteriales bacterium | reverse complement strand
CACCGCCGCCGGGTCAGGGTCGTACAGCCGGACCACATCCCAACCACGATCCGTCGGGAAACCGGACACCGCGTCCCGCTCCGCCGCCACCAGATCCCACAACTGCTCCGGCGAGGACACCCCACCGGGGTACCGGCACGCCATGCCTGCCACCACCACCGGATCGGCATCGTGCCGTCCGCCACTCACGGTCGTCGCGGCCGCTGGTCCGGCGGCAGCGCTTGTGTCTGAACAACTCTCGCCCATGGGATTCGTTCGTGCCTTTCTGGAGTCGACGAGCGGCCCGTGCATGGTGCGGCACCATCAGGGCACCAACACCGCCTTGAGCACCGACCCGTCGGCGACCGCGGCCATCGCCGCATTCGCCTCCTCCAACGGGTAGGTATCGACGAGGCTCGCGAGATCGAACCGCGCGCACAGCGCGGGGAGCAGCCGGATGTACTCGATCAGGTGCGCACCGGAGAATGCCCACGATCCGACGACGTCGAGCTGCCGGTACACGATCTGATGCGGGTTGATCGCGGTGGGGCCCGCGTCGGTGTACTGGCCGATGACCAGATACGACCCACCGCGCCGGACAAGCTCGATGCCCTGACCGACGGCCGCTGGCACCCCGGTGCACTCGATCACCAGGTCGGCGCCGCGCCCACCGGTCAGTTCCAGCACCTGCCGGAGGGCGGCTGCCTGGTCCGCGGCATCGACGACATCAATGTGGGCGTCGCCGATCCCAGCCGTCAGTGCGATCTTCAGTCGTTTGGCCGGGCCGCCGGCGATGACCACCCGGTCCGCGCCGGCGAGTTGGGCGAGCGCTGCGGCGGCCAGCCCGACGGGCCCGCTGCCCTGCACCACGACGGTCTCACCGATCCGAACGGGCCGCCGCTCGAGCAGGGCATGCACCACGGTCGGTCCCGCGCAGGCGAACGCCATCGCGGCGATCGCGGCGATGCCCTCCGGCAGGCGGACCACCGTGGTGCCGTCGGCCAGGCTGATCCGGTCCGCCCAGGCCCCGGACAGCGCGGACCGCTCGGTGACCGGCAGGTTGACACCGTGGGTGCGGCGGTTCTCGCACAGGGTAGGTTCCCGGTGCACCCGGCACGGCACGCAGCGTCCGCAGGCGATCGACGAGGCCCACAGCACCGGATCGCCAATCCGCAGGGGCATGCCGTTCGCGTCCCGGTCGACCCCCGGATGAAGGGCAGCCACGATCCCCAGACCCTCGTGTCCGAGCACCAGCGGTGTCGGGATCGGGAGATGACCCTGCGTCAGGTGCAGATCCGTGCCGCAGATGCCGCCGAAGCGGACGTCGACGATGATTCCGCCCGGCTCCGGCGGCGGCACAACAAAATCGCGCACCACGACCGGCCGACCGAATTCCTCCAGCACGACGGCCCGGGCGCGGTCTGCGTGACGTCGCGCAGCACTCACGCCGGCGTCCGCACTGACACCCGGGTCAGCGGCGTGTCCAACACCTTCAGTGGTGTGGTGTCCCGACCGACGACGTACTCGGGTCGGGGTTCGCCGTTCCAACTCGGCAGGTTGCTGACATCGTTGAAGGTGATGATCAACAGCTTGCGCGGGAACGGTGACATGTTCGGTGCGGAGCCATGCACGATCTCCGGGGAGAAGAACACCACCGAGCCGGCGCAGCCCTTGGGGCTGACCATGCCGTGCCGGTCGACCAGCGGTGACATCTGCTCGGGGCGCAGCGCGATGTCGTCCGGGTCCAGATGTTGTTCGGACCTGGCCCGCCCATTCCGCCGCCGATCTTGCACAAGGCCATCCCGATGCGAGCCCGGGACGAAGATCACCGGACCGTTGTACTCGGTCACGTCGTCGAGGAAGAAGCCGACGTTGACCTGGCGCGGCGCCGGCAGATTGTCCAGGATCTTCCAGGCCACATAGTCCTGGTGCCACGCCCAGCGCTCGCCGCCGAAGGCCGGCTTGGCGTTGATCTTGAACTGGTAGACGTACAGGTCGTCGGCGAGCAACTGCCGGGCCGGGCCGAGGATACGCGGTGAGCGCACCAACGCGGCGAACTCCGGCTGGCGCAAGTGGGAGGCGTAGATCGCCCGGACGTCCAGGCCACCCTCCTCGGTGATGCGGTGCGGGCCAGGTTCGTCACTGTCGCGGTCGAACGCCTCCCGGAGTGCCGCGGCCTCGTCCTGGCTGAACAGCGAGTCGACGGCCAGCAGACCGTCCCGGTGGTACTGCTCGATCTGGTTCTGACGAAGGTGCATGGGATCCCCCTGGTACTCGAAGACGGCAAGCAGCGCCGCGGGACTCGCGATGACAGACCGAAGCCGGTCCGCTGGGTGCTGGGCCCAGCCCGGCGCCGGTCAGGACCAATAGCACAGGCGCCCGGACGCAGTCAGTCCCAGGAAGAACGAGAGGCTGACTCGACGTCCTGCACCGCGGTTCTCACGCACGACGTGGTAATTGCGGGGATCAAAAACAATGGCGTCCCCCGCGTTTGGTCGTATCGTCGCGAACGGCTCGTTCGCCACGATGTCCTCGCGCCAGCCGTAGCCGTCCCGGAACTCCTCGTCGGTCGGTGACCAGCGGCGCTTGTAGACAGTGGTGTCGCCGCCGCCCTCCGGCATCGTCAAATACCAGTTGAACGCCAACTGTGCGATTGGCGGATCGTCCAGCGCGCCCGGAAGCTCCCTGACGATCTCGTCCCAGTGCATCTTCATCCCGGTGGTGGTCTCGCGGATCATCCCGGCGAACAACGGCCGCCCCGCCGACGTGGCCGGTGCGGTTTCACCGGCCCACGCGGCACCGATCGCACTCACCGCCGTGGCGAGCGGGTCTGCGCCGCTCAGCATGCCGGACCTGATCTGCTTCGCGGCTGCGGCCGCCGCCCAGTAGTGGTCGTCGAGCGCGAGCGATCCGTAGTAGTCGTAGGCCGCCGGTCCGAGCTTGGCGACCGGCGGGTACACGAGCCGCTGGTCGTAGGTCGCCAGCGGATGGTCGTCCAGCGACCGCAGAATCTGCCCGCATTGGTCGGGTGTGCCGAATCCGCGGACCCGGACCGCGCCGAGCACGCCGCTGGCGATGCCGATGATGTGGTCGCGGGTGAGTTCGTCGACCACCTCGGCGTCGAAGAGCACATAGATGGGGGACGCGTTGCTGCTGACGTCCGCGGGTCGCGGCAGGGCGGTTGACGTCACCGAACCTCCAGTTACGAGATGTTGTCAAGGATGGTGCTGCGTTTGTCGATCCCGGTGAATCGGCATTGGTTGGCCCGCTGAGGGCTGCTGGGAATCCAGCATGGGCTGGCGGAGTGCCTGCCTGACGTACATGACGACGATGGCCGGCCTCTGCAGCGTAGGAACTGCGGGACCCGCGCGGGAACCCCTACCGTCCCCTACAGGGCCCCATAACCCGATCTCGAGCAGTTGTCTCGGCCGGCTAGTGGGTACCAGGGGTTGTCCGGCCGGCACCCGGATGCGATGGTCGGATGATCATCCGCCGGGGGCCAGACCCGGCCGGCGCAGGGAGAACGATGGTGCGGTCCCCGTTCACCGGTGGTTGGCTCCGCCGGTTTCATTCCAGCCCGGCGGAGCCAACCACCCGGTTGGTCTGCCTGCCCCACGCCGGTGGGTCCGCAAGCTCCTTCTTCCAGCTGTCCGCGGCTGCGCCGGACTCCGTCGAGGTGCTGTGCGTGCAGTATCCCGGCCGCCAGGATCGGCTGGGCGAGCGTTGTGTCGACCGGGTCGATGAGCTGGCCGATCGGATCCTCGAATCCCTCGGCCCGTGGCTGGATCGGCCGGTCGCACTGTTCGGGCACAGTCTGGGCGCAACGGTCGGCTTCGAGGTTGCCCACCGGCTGGAAGCAGACGGCGTCGTGCCCCGGCACTTCTTTGCCTCGTCCAGCCGGGCACCGTCGCGGTGGCGGCAGGACGGCATCCACCTGCTCCCGGACGCCGACCTGGTCGCCGAACTGCTCCAGCTGGGCGGCACCGACCGGGACGTGTTCGACGACCACGACCTGGTCCGGCTGACGCTCCCGGCAATCCGCGCCGACTACCGGGCCGCCGAGACGTACCGGCCGAAGCCGCTGCCGGCATTGAGCGGCTCCATGAGCGTGCTGATCGGCGACCGCGACACGAGGGTCACACCAGGCGAGGCGCGAGCCTGGCGGCAGTACACCGTGGGCAGCTGCGCCTTCTACCAGTTCCCTGGCGGACACTTCTATGTGCAGGAGCAACTGCCCGCGGTGATCGAGCTGATCGCGCAACGGCTGCGACCGAGCGGGGCCGGGAGGGGACGCTCCGGCTGCGTCAGGCCGTCACCGCCAAGTCCTCCGGCAGATCAGCGCGGTGATTCACCTTGAGCTTGCGATAGACCCTGGTCAGGTGCTGTTCAACCGTGCTGACCGTGACGAACAACTGCCGAGCGATCTGCCGGTTGGTGTGTCCGGCGGCCGCCAGCCGGGCCACCCTTATCTCGGCATCGCTGAGCGCCCCGCCCATCTGCTCCGCAGATGGGCGCCTCACATCGCGGAGCGCAGACACCTCGGCGCACCCGGCCACGGATGGCCCGATCATCTCCGCGGCCTCGAGCTCGTCCGCCAGCAGAGCGGACGCTCGCTGGTGCAGCTCGTCATGATCACCGACCTGGACGTCACCGAGGATGGCGGACCGGGCGGCCGGATGACGAAAGTCGTTGTTCTCCAGCAGTCCTGCCGCGGTCAGGGTGGTGATCCCGCGAGCCACTGACTGGGGTTGCATGCCCAGCAGCCGGCCAATGGCCGACGGACCTGCCTGCGACCCGAGGACAGCCAGGGCAAGAGCTACCTGATGCATCGCCGGCTCCCAGCGGTACAGACAGCCCAGCAGCGCACGGCGGAAACCCTCACCGATCTCGAAATCTGGGAGTCCGTCCGCCGCCCGGCAGTCGTCGATAGCGCCCTGCAGGAGCTTCGGGTTGCCGCCCGTGATGACGTGGCACAGCTGGCTCAGCGCCTCGCTCGCCGACACTCCGAAGTTCCTCGTCAGCAACGTGCCAACGCCGCGCGGTGAGAGCAGGCCGAGCCGCAGGCTGCGGCAGTGCGACTGGCGCAACAGTTCGGCATGAAAATCCCACCGTCGGGGCTCGGAATCGGCGGACTCGTTGACCACGATCATGACCCGCTCGGGGGAGATCCTGCGGATCAGGTACAACAGACAACGCAACGAGGAAGTGTCGGCGTCGTCGGCGTCGTCGACACCGATCAGCACCGGGCTTCGCCGGGCCAGCCGGCGGACCGTCCGGACCAACAGCTGTGCTGTCCGGGTCTCGACCACCGCGCCGTGATCGGTCTCCTCGGACGACCCCGGGGCCGGCGCTCCGGCGAGCGCTGCCGAGCCGCCGTCCGCACCGTGATCAATGTCGGCACCCCGCGATTCGTGCGCCGCTTCGATAGCGGCCGCATGGTCCAGCAATTGCTGGACAACCCCCAGCGGTTGATCACGCTCGTCGCGCGCTCCACCGGCACAGAGAAAGATCGCCCCCGACGCGGTGGCCCGGCCTGCGAAAGTGTGCAGCAGTGTTGTCTTTCCGCATCCGACGGGCCCGTTGGCTACGACCAACTGACCCGATCCCGCCGCCGCGGTCTCGAATGTCCCCTGCAACAACTCGAATTCGTCATCCCGCTCGACCAAGACCATCGACCTACCCCCTCGCGCTGTTCCGACAGATCGCCCCCCGGCGACCGACCAAGCCGTGCTGCCCTCGTTAACCTGATGACCTACCGCCGTGCCCGGATACGAGGAAAGACTGTCGAAAGCATCACAGCGGAGCCGTGCGACCGATTCGGCCGAGTCGTCTGCGCGGTTGGTGGGTCGTGATGTGCAGCTCTCGGTGGTGTCGGCACCGCACATTCGGTAGGGCTCGTCGCGATCAGTCGGCCAGCTCCCCGGCCCGGTGCGCGCGCACCGCCAACCACTCCACCGCCCGGCGACGCACCGGGTCGGCCGGCGCGGCCAGCCTCTGATCGAGTTGTTCCGGAGCGCTCACACCCAGTTGCCCGCCAAGATCGGTTGGCCCAGAACCGTTTCCACCTCTTCGGATCTCGGCAGAACACCGAGGACGTGCACCGGCAGCGCGCTCCGGCTGTTCCGCGCGCCCGAGGCTCCGTGGCTGTGACCGGGGTGCGTGGCCGTCGTCGACGGCGCCATTGTCGGCGACCCTCGCGCCGCGGCCGAGATCATCGCGCCGCAACGCACGGACAACATCCGGATCATGCCAGTCGATGACGACCGAGGTGTCGAGCATCCCGGAGGTCATTTCACCACGACTGATCGATCACGGCATCGAGGTCGGTGCGAAACTGGCCGCGATCGATGTGCACGTTTGCTGCGGCCAACGCCGCGACTTCCGACCTGAGATAACCGTGCGGCGACCGGATCGCAAAGGCCGAAGCTCCGCGACGGGCTCACCGTTCTTTGTGACGACGAACGTCTCACCGGCGGTCACCGCGTCCATCACCTTCGCGTTTCTCGTTGCGCAGCTCTCGCTGCGCGATTGTTCTCGCCATACGGTCGTGTAGCAAGAATCGCGACGTTCTGCTACAACTCGTGCCCGTCGGCCAGTCGCTAACCAGACACGAGGACAAACCGTCGGAGATGCGCTTCTGCAGCGAGGACTCAGGCTGGCTGCATGAGCTGTGGGGGTTTCGCGCGGGACGGTCATCGGCCCTCGGAAGATCAATGCTTGCGGCCTTTTCATGCTGCTCCGCGACCTCAAATGGCCGCGCACGTTGATCAACCGGGGCCCCTCCCACGATCGGCGAGGTCGTCGGCAGCTGTCCGGCGGTGCGGTCCCCGAACGGCGACCAGCTCGGATGATCAACGTTGCAGGCCCTTTCGCGTCGCCCCGCGACCTGAAAAGGCCAGAGGTGTTGATCATCCGGCGCGCCCAAGGGTTCAGCGTAGGCGGGCGGCCTCGCGCCGTGTCAGCTCGGGGTGGTGCCGGTGGTGACTGCGCCGTCGTCCAGGGTCCATGGCGGCCGAGGCGTCCGCGTCGCCAGTCCCGACCGACGAGGCGCTGCGCACCGCCCGCAATCACCGCCTCCGGAACTCACAGACCCAGTGCTGCTCGGGCAAAGGCGGCTCCAGCCCCGTCCGGTGGGCGATCCGCGGCCGGGTCGCGGTAAGCCTTCCGGGGAATCGCGCCGACGTGTTCGAGGACAGCCTCGGTCGGGCCGAGCAGTTCCTGAACGTCCCGGTCGCTCAGGGCGGCGAACTGGCCGGCCCGCCAGCCAAGTATGTCCAGACATTCGGCGACAAGCTCGGTGCGCTCGAGCCGCGGCGCGCCGGCCGCGACGCCGATGAGGAGCAGCAACCCGGCGTCAAGGCTGGCCCGAGCCTCTGGCCCGCGGGTGGTCAGACCCAGCGGGAGACCAGCGGTGACCACCTGCCACAGCGCGTTGACGTCGGTGCGTGCGCGGGCAGCGGCCTTCGTCAGGGTCAGCCGGTTGTGCACTTTTCGTAGTAGCCCCAGTCGCTGCGCCGACTCCCGGAACTCCAGGACGGGATACGTCTGCACCTCTCGGTTGTTCTTACCGATCCAGATGTCGTCCAGACGAAGGAATTCGGCCACCGCTTCGACGTGAGCGGGTGGCAGATATCCGGCCTGGGTCAGGGTGATTCCTGCGTCGCCCACTTGATCCAGCAATCGGTTGACGCGTTCGAGCATCGCCGCCTTGGCCTCGACGTCAGGCTCGACAGTCGGCTGCAGTGCCGCCTCGATGGCCACGAGAAGTTCGACGGGAATGAGGTCGATGCGAGACAGCAGGTCGCCGAGCGGGCTTGCTGGATCGACCGACGAGAGCACGCTGTCGTGAAGGTGATCCAACCGGTCCATGTGCACCAAGGTCGAGTTGACGTCGTCCACGTCGAAGCGAGCGGGATCGAAGTCCGGACCCACCCATTCCAGCAGCTCTTCGTTGTCCGCCTCTGCAGGCTGGCTCAGCGTTCGGAGCAGATCGTGATAGCGCCAGATTCCGCCGCAGTCCTCCGGCGGACACGCACGTGCGCCGGCCAGACAGATCGCCGAAGGCTGCCCCGGTTCGCGAGGTGAGACGGCCTCCAGCCGGAGCGTGTGCGACCAGTCATCCCCGAAGTCGTAGTTGTAGAACAACCGATCGCCGGGTTCGACCAACACCTCATCCAGCCTGACCGAGACCTCGTCGAGGCCGGGGAGGTCGTTGTCCAGGGACGCCTGCGGGCGATAGTGCTCGGCGAGGCGGTCCCTGGCGTCGTCGCCGCTGGCGAACTCGTGAAGGTGCGAGTCGGTCCAGCCCATCGCCGGCTGCACGATGTCGTGGAGCCGATTCAAGGTCAGGTCGCTGGCGACGTCCAAGCGGCGCCAGATCGGTGGCTCGGCGTCGTCCAGGTCGATCCGGATCCGGTAGGTCATCACGTCGACCCGCCGCGGCCGGCGGCGGGCCGGTACCGGTGGGGAGGCCCCGAACAGCGTGGCCGACGTCAGCTGCCCGAGCAGCTGCTGTAAGTCAGCCGGGCTCGAACCCGCGAGGAGTTGGGCGATCTCCGGTGGGAAGGTCGGCTCCGACGTGCTTGACGGGGGCGGGGTTGGTCCCTTCCGGGGGCGTCGGGGTGGCTTGGATCGAGGCACGCTGCTGAGGGTATGGCAGGTCTGGCCGCTTCTCCGCACCTGCGCAGGGCGAGCGTGCGATCGTTCGCCGAACAGACACCTGGCGGGACTGCATGACGGCCCGACTGCCCGGCGGGAGTATTCGGATGTCCCGTGCGTGTCACCCTCGCGCTGACGTTCCCGTTTGGCACGCTTACGAACATGACCGATGACTATCTCGTGGAACAGGTGCGAGCGCTGCGGACCAAGGGCCTGAATCCCAAGCAGGTCGCTCGCGCGCTCGGCGTACCGTCGGCCGTCGCTGCCAGGGCCATCCGAGCGATCGCCGCCGCCGACGCGGCCACACTCCCCGATCCCGCCGGCCGGGAGCTGCGGCAATGCTGGGTCAACGCGGGATGGAGCGCGGGTCTCACCGTCGACGGCCATCCGGAGTGGCGTGACGACTTCGAGCCTGAACGGGGTCAGTCGGGTCTGGTCGCCGTGTTGATCGCGCGCGAGGCCGGCCGGAGCAGGCTCAGTGTCTGCGGGTACCTCGTCGACGTCTATTGCCTGGGTGTGAAGAACGTCGTCGGTCCGCTGGCGATGAACGCCGGCCAGTGCGCGGAGTTCACCCGCCAATTCTTCGGCGCGTTTGATGAGCCGCCGATCGCGGCGCCGCTCGAATTGGCGCAGAACCTGGTCTTCGGCGCGGTCGACTTCGCCCGGTCCCTCGGGTTGGAGCCTGCCGACGGATTCGGGGAGGTCAAGGATCACCTTGGATCTTGGAGCGGAACGAGCTCAATCGGCTTCGGACTCCACGGAAAGCCGTACTACGTCTCAGGCCCCTACGACGACGCCAACCGCATCGTGCGTCAGCTGCACAGCGCCGTCGGCCGGGACAAGTTCGAGTACCTGGTCGGGGTGTAGTGGGTTGCCGGGACCGCACACCTGAACGGCCCCTCACCGCAACTGAGAGTGCCCCATCCCAGCGAGGACTGTTTCGGCACGCCAATGGTTTTCGTCGCTACCAGCGTTGAATCGTGCACCCTGCACGGATCACGGTGACTCGCCGACGGCCACCTCTGCCAGGTCGCGCAGCAGCGTCTGCCACCACTCGGCGAACCGCAGCTGGAACACCGCTAGCGGGAACCCGTGCCGGGCGGCGTGCTGCTGCGGGATGCCGTCCCACCCGAAATGCTCGACGGTGACCCGGGTCTGCGCGCCGACGGGCTCGAACCGCACGTGCAGCTCGGTGCTCTGGTCGGGCGCGAAGGACGCTTGTCGCCAGCCAACGGCCAGGTGGTGGGGCGGGTCCCAGGTGTGCACCTCGCCGACGACGAAAGAGCTGCCGTCGTCATAGGTTTCGACCAGCCGACCAGCGGGCCCCGGCTCGAACGCGAGCGTGCCCGACCGTCCGACGGAGAACTGGAACAGCTCGTTGGGCCGCCACCACCGGCCGATCTCACGGGTGAAGGAGGCGAAGGCTCGCTCAGGGGTGGCGTCGACGCGCAGGGCAACCAGCACCCGGGACGGCGCGCCGGTGTCGCCCGCCGTGCTCACGATTCGCCGCCGACATGCTCGGCGAAGGCGGCCAGCTGCTGCGCCCAGCCCTGCTCAGCCGCTACCAACCAGGACCGCAGGTCGGCCATCGGCGCCGACCGCAGCGAGTAGATCCGGACCCGGGCGTCGAAGTCCGGACTCTGCTCGCCAACAATCCCCTGTCGCCGCAGCACCCGCAGATGCTTGCTCATCGCCGGCGGGGCAACTCCCAACGCCTCAGCCAACTCCCCGGCCCGGTAGGCCCGTACCGCCAACAACTCCACCGCTCGACGACGGACCGGATCGGCCAGCGCGGCCAGGGTCTGATCGAGTTGCTCCGGCGCGCTCACGCCCAGTTGGTGGCCGAGATGGGTTGGCCCAGAGCCGCTTCCGCCTCGGCCCTGCTGACGTCGCGGACCATGGCGGCAAAGGTCCAGCGGTGGTCCTCGGGGTCGATCGCCCGATAGGTGCGATCGCCGTAGAACTGGTCCGCGGGCTCGGCCATGATCATTGCCCCCGCTGACCTGGCCCGTTCGCAGTGCTGGTCGAGTCCGTCGGACAGCTGCACGTGCACGGTCTGGGTGTTCTTGCCGCCGACGCCGGCCGGGCTGCTCACCCAGTCGTCCCACTCGGCCCCGATGGTGATGCGGCCGCGACCCTGGCAGCTCATCTCGTAGTGACACATCTCCGGGCTCTCCGGCGGCCCGTCAATTGCCATGGTGACCTCGAAGCCGAAGGCCTCGCCCAGCCATCGCACCGCGGCCTTCGGGTCTCGGTAGAACACCACCGACGTGAACACCGGCCTCTCCATGACGGCTCCCTTCCTTGGTTATCATCTCCGACAACTATTGCCGTTTCTGGAAAGGATGTCAACGAGTCCCGACGATGCTCTCGCTGCCCTGCCGACCAGGAGCTGGCCGCATGCGCATCACTCCTACCCAGACTCGCTCTCTTCCAGCGTCACCGAACTCGCGCGGCGGATCAACGTTCCATTGACCACGTTGCACCGAGAGATCGCCCGACCCGAAGCGGCGGGCCCTGATCCAGTCCCGTGCGGTCGGGCGGTCCAGGTTGTTGCGAGCGAACACCACCAGCCGCGTCGTGCCGGCTCGGCCATGTCGCCGTGACACGAGCAATCATCGACCAGTTCAACGGTCGGTTCAATGGGCTGGACACGCTTCGACGACGGCGAAACGAGCTGCAGTACCCCTCGTCCCCGGGGACTTCGTCGAATTCCAGGAGGCCGCCGCCGCCATCGCCACCGTCCGGGGGTTCCTGTCCGACGCGTCCAAACTGTTGCCTGCCGTTGGGTTCTTCAGCGACCAATGACTCGGTGACTGATGAACCCGAACAGGGACTCTCACAGACGGCCGCCACTGCTTTCGCTTCGGGCGTCCTTACGGTGGGTTGTCCGGCAAGGCGTCGCTCGCCCAAGACTCGGCTCACCACGTCTCGGCCAGCCTCACCGAGCTCGGTGCTACCTCATCGTCGCCCAGTTGGATGGGCCGTGGGCGGGGTGAGGTTGACGGTCGCGGGCAGGGTCGACTCGAAGGGCGCTGTCCGAGGGGGTGCTGACGGGCGCGCCTGGCAGTCCCTTGAGCACACAGGAGGCGCCCGAACACGGTGCCGCCGCCGTGGTGCAACGATGGCGCCCGGTAGCAAAGTACAGGGGGACTTCGATGATCGGCGATCGTTGGGGGGTGACCGACGACGAGGTCGCCCGGCACTACCCGTGCGACGACATCGTCCGGGCGCCGGTGCTGCAGGCCTGGCGAGGCGTCACGGTCGATGCCTCGGCCATCGAGCTGTGGCCGTGGATCGGGCAGATCCGGCTCGCGCCCTACTCCTATGACTGGATCGACAATCTCGGGCGGCGGTCGCCTGCTGAGTTGCGCGGGATGGCGGAACCCGTTGCCGGCGAACACTTCACGTGTTCGGGTGGCCGGCCATTGGGCCGCATCCTGTCCGCTGACCCGGGTGAGCAGCTGACCGCACGGATCCTGGGCGCGGTGATGTCCTACGTGCTCGTGCCCCGCGGGGACGGCACTCGCCTGTTGCTCAAAGTCGTTGTCGCGCAGGGCCGTTGGGTTGCGCCGTTCGTGTCTGTCGGCGACCTGGTGATGGCCCGCCGGCAGCTGCTGAACCTCAAGCAGCTCGCCGAACGGTCCGCCTCCCGCCCGCGCGAATA
>JBBQJM010000052.1:0-12404 GCA_038325895.1 Mycobacteriales bacterium | reverse complement strand
CAGCGCCCTCCGAACAGCCGCATCCACCTACCGAACCGCCATCGACGACCTCACCCGAACAACCGGACTCGCCGCGTGAACCCGACCCCACCATCCAAAACACGACTCAAGATTCACGGCTGCGCCGCTTCAGCCCTCTAGGCCTACCCTTTGACGACCGGCCACTTCTCCCGATGACGTCTTTCCCGATTCGCGTCGCTACTTCTTCTCCCTACCTCCCGCGGAACCGGCCGGTTCGGTGGACAGCGCGGCGATGAACGCCTCCTGCGGCACCTCGACCCGGCCGACCATCTTCATCCGCTTCTTGCCTTGCTTCTGCTTCTCCAGCAGCTTGCGTTTGCGGGTGATGTCACCGCCGTAGCACTTGGCCAGCACGTCCTTGCGCATCGCCCGGATGGTCTCCCTGGCGATCACCCGGGAGCCGACGGCCGCCTGGATCGGGACCTCGAATTGCTGCCGCGGAATCAATTCACGCAGCTTGGCCGTCATCGACACCCCGTAGGAATACGCAGAATCCCGGTGCACGATTGCGGAAAACGCGTCGACCGGTTCGCCCTGCAAGAGGATGTCGACCTTCACCAGGTCGGATTCCTGCATTCCGGTCTCCTCATAATCGAGCGAGGCGTACCCCCGGGTCCGCGACTTGAGCGCGTCGAAGAAATCGAAGATGATCTCGCCCAGGGGCATCGTGTACCGCAGTTCCACCCTGGACTCGGACAGATAGTCCATGCCGCCCAACGCCCCTCGCCGGGACTGGCACAGTTCCATGATCGCGCCGATGTATTCGCTCGGGGTGATGATCGTGCATTTCACCACCGGCTCCTTGATGGAGGCGATCTTGCCGGGCGGCCAGTCCGACGGGTTGGTGACGGTGATCGTCAAGCCATCCGCCGTGTCTTCTAACCGGATGGTGTAGACGACGTTGGGCGCCGTGGAAATCAGGTCGAGCCCGAATTCGCGTTCCAGGCGATCGCGGGTGATTTCCAGGTGCAGCAGTCCCAGGTACCCGCAGCGGTACCCGAAGCCGAGGGCTGCTGATGTCTCCGGTTCGTAGGTCAGGGCGGCATCGTTCAGCCGCAGCTTGTCCAGCGCGTCGCGCAGCAGCGGATAGTCCGAGCCGTCCAGCGGGTACAGCCCGGAATAGACCATCGGCTTCGGTTCGCGGTACCCACCCAGCGGGACGGTCGCACCCTTCAGCGCGGACGTCACTGTGTCTCCGACCTTGGACTGCCGGACGTCCTTCACCCCGGTGATCAGGTAGCCGACCTCGCCGACGCCGAGGCCGATGGTCGGGATCGGCTCGGGGGAGATCACCCCGACCTCGAGCAGTTCGTGCACGGCACGGGTGGACATCATCTGGATCCGCTCGCGGGGGGTGATCTTGCCATCGATCACCCGGATGTAGGTGATCACCCCGCGGTAGATGTCGTAGACCGAGTCGAAGATCATCGCCCGAGCGGGTGCGTCGGCGTCGCCGACCGGGTGTGGGACCTCGGCGACCACCTTGTCCAGCAATACCTCGACGCCGGCGCCGGTCTTGCCGGACACCCGCAGGATGTCGTCCGGCGATCCGCCCAGGATGTGCGCGATCTCCTCCGCGTACCGCTCCGGTTGGGCCGCTGGAAGGTCGATCTTGTTCAGCACCGGGATGACCGTGAGGTCGTTCTCCAGCGCCAAGTAGAGGTTGGCCAGGGTCTGCGCCTCGATGCCCTGCGCAGCGTCGACCAGCAGCACCGCGCCCTCGCAGGCGGCCAGCGACCGGGACACCTCGTAGGTGAAGTCCACGTGCCCCGGGGTGTCGATCAAATGCAGGATGTACTCCGATTTGACCCCGTCCGGTCCGGTGACCGCCCACGGCAGCCGCACGTTCTGCGACTTGATGGTGATGCCGCGCTCCCGCTCGATGTCCATCCGGTCCAGGTACTGGGCGCGCATGGCGCGGCCCTCGACGACGCCGGTGGCCTGCAGCATCCGGTCGGCCAGGGTCGACTTGCCATGATCGATGTGCGCGATGATGCAGAAGTTCCGGATCAGCTCCGGTGGGGTGAACGTGCGGTGCGCGCGCGCTGCTGGGTTCCCTGAGGTCACGAACATCATTTCCGGTGAAGGGGCGAGGACGGCTCCCATCGTCCCACGGCGGGCGGGTCCGCCGGTTCAATCTCGGTGGTGGCGGCGGCTCGAGCCGTCGTAGCGTGCCGGGCATGGCGATGTGGGTGATGGTGCGTCGTGTCCGGGTCATACCGCGTCGGCGGGCGCCGCAGACCCGGCGCGACTGAGGCTGGCACCGGCTCACTGCCCAGTGGGCCGACCGGATCGTCCGCGGCGCGGGCGTCCCGCCCGCCCCGGGAACCTGGTGCTCGATCTGGGTGCCGGCACCGGCGCCTTGACCGGCCCTCTGCTGAGGTGGCCCGCGACCTCAGTGCAGCCGGTACCGCAGGTGCGTCACGTTCGGTGCGTCCACCACCCGCACGATGATGCCGGCGTGGCCGGGTTCGCCCGGCTGGAACAGCCGCAGGCCGTCCCCGACCAGCACCGGAATCAGGTGGAGTTGCAGCTCGTCGACCAGTCCCAGCGCGAGGAACTGGCGCGCGACGTCCGCTCCCCCGCCGACCGTCACCCATTTCTCGCCCGCGGCCGCGCGCGCGAGTTGGACCGCGTGGGCGACCCCGTCGGTGACGAAGGTGAAATCGACGTCGCCGCCGACGGGAGCCGAGGGCGGCCGGTGGGTCAGCACGAAATGATCGACGTGATAGGGCGTGTCGTCCCACCCTTCGCTCTCGCCGGTGCCGTACGAACCCCGGCCGATGACGATCGCTCCGGTGGTCCGCACCAGTTCGTCGACGATCGGGGCGCTGGCCGCCGACGGCTCGAAGTACCAGTCGTAGAGGCCGACGTCCGCGCCATCCGGGCCGCCGACGAACCCGTCCAGCGAGATCGCCATGTCCAGCAGCACTCCGGCCATATCCCGCGCTCCTTCGATCGGATTGTTCTGACGACAGTTATGACGACCACACCATCAGAACTCATCGGCTCGGGCAGCCCAGACTGGATCGGGTTGCCACATCGGATGGCACAGTGTCGTCGTGACTGGGGTTGTCACGACCGCGGTTGCCATGACCGGGGTTGCCATGACCGGGCTTGCCGCGACTGGGGTTCCCACGACATCGCTGGCCATCACCGGAGCGCACGTCGTCCCGTTCGACGGCGTCCCGTTCGACGGCGAGCCGTTCGACGGCGAGCCGTTCGACGGCGAGCCGTTCGACGGCACCGTGCTGGTCACCGACGGACGGATCGCCGCTCTCGGACCCACGGTCGCCGTCCCCGACCAGTCCCGAGTGCTGGACGCGGGCGGTCGCTGGCTGCTGCCGGGATTCATCGACGCGCACACGCACCTCGGCGTGCACGAGGAGGGTGAGGGCTGGGCCGGCAGTGACACCAACGAGCTCACCGATCCGGTGACGGCGTTGGTGCGGGCACTGGACGCCGTCAATCCCGCCGACATCGGATTCGACGACGCGCTCGCCGGCGGCATCACCGTGGCCAACGTCAACCCGGTTCGGGACGCGATCGGCGGCCTCACGGTCGCCGCGAACACCCACGGCCGGACCGTCGACGAAATGGTGTTGCGATCCCCGTCTGGACTCAGGTCCGCCCTCGGCGAGAACCCGAAACGCGTGTACGGCGACAGGAAGCAGACCCTGTCCACCCGGCTCGGCACCCGGCGCGGAAGGCGTTCGTCGAGGCACAGAACTACCTGGACAGGTTCGCCAACACCGAGTCCGGGAAGCCGCCTCCGTCAGGGGATCTCACGCACGAGGCGATCGGCTGGGTGCTGCGCGGCGAGATCCCCTGGCGGCAGCACTCGCATCGCGCCGACGACATCGCCACCCCGATTCGGATCGCCGACGAGTTCGGCCACCGACCGGTGATCGACCACGGCACGGAGGCGCACCTGATCGCGGACCTGTTGGCCGCCAGGGGCATTCCCGTGTTGATCGGGCCGCTGGTCACCACCCATTCGAAGGTCGGGTTGCGCAACCGCGCGCTGGCCAATCCGGGCAAGCTCGCGGCGGCCGGGGTGGAGATCTCGATCATCACCGACCATCCGGTGGTCCCGATCAACTTCCTGGTACCAGGCGACGCTGTCGATCAAGGAAGGCCTGAAGCGGGACACCGCCCTGCGGGCGATCACCATCAACCCGGCAAGGGTGATGAGGGTGGACGACCGCGTCGGCTCGATCGCCGGCGGCAAGGACGCCGGCCTGGTGCTGTGGAGCGGCGATCCGCTGGACGTGCTGCAGCGGGCGATGTCGGTGTTCATCGGCGGCCGTCAGGTCTACTCGTGGGATCCCGCCTCGCGGACAGGTATCGCCGCACCTCGCTGAGTCGCCGTTCGCTCGGTGTTCGCTCGGCAGCCTGTCAGGTGCTGGTCAGCGCCCCGGCGCGCGGCCGGCCCGCAGCGCTCCGACGATCAAAGGGATCTGCAACGGCAACCGAACCCACGCGAGCAGCCGGAACCACCACGGCCGCGAGCCGGACCGCAGCGCCATCGACACGTTCGCCGGGAACACCGCCGCGAACAACGCGGCACTGGCCGGGCCACCGAACCGGCGTGCGGACGGGTGAGCGAGCAGCCCGGCGCAGAGCAGTTCCGCCGCTCCGCTGATCGCCACCAGCTCGTCGGGATGCGGCAGCGAGCGGGGCACGATCGCGACGAACGGCGCCGGCTTGACGAAATGCAGGACGCCGGACGAGGTCAGCAGCACGATGAGGAACAGCCGAATGCGGCGCGTGGTGATCACCGGACCATCGTGCAGGCAGCCCGCGGTTACCGTTGCCGGGACATGCGCATCCTCCGGTCCCGTTGCCCGCTCGCGATTCCGGCCGCGGTCGCCCTGATGACGACCCTGATCGTCGGATGTTCGGCCGACCCGGTCCCGGCGGTCGCACCGATATCGCTCAGCGACACGGCGCCCACCTCGCTCACCGAATCCGGCATCACCAACGCACCGACGATCGCCGGATCGAGCGCCTCCGCCGGCTCCGGGTTGACCGTCCCGGCCGGCTCCGGGAGGCCGCTGCCGACGAACACCATTGGGTCGGCCCCTCTGCGAACCCCGGCCTCCTCCACCGTGCCAACCCCGACGCCCGCGCCAACCCCGACGCCCGCGCCCACGACCACGACCACGACCACGACCATCGGCGCTGCGCTACCGGCGGTCAAAATCGCCGGCGTCAACGATCCACGGTGTCGATCGGACGCCACACCTGTCGTGCTCCTGCACGGCACGTTCTCCACTGTGACGTCCAATTTCTCGTCCATGGCGCCGGCATTGCAGTCCTCCGGGCGCTGCGTCTACTCAATCGGGTACGGGTCCGACGGCACTGCTTCGGTGCGGACGTCGGCCACCCAGGTCGCTGCCTTCATCCGGACAGTGCTGAACGTCACCGGCACTGATCAGGTCGACGTCGTCGGGTACTCGCAAGGCGGCCTTGTGCTGCGGACCGCGCTGCGCGAGAACGACCTCGCCGCTGCCGTCGGCACCGCCGTGTTGATCGCCCCGTCGTTCCACGGCACGGACTCACCGCTGCTCGCCTCGCTCCCGGCTGGCTTGTGCCCGGCGTGCGAGGACCAGCGGGCGGGGTCCGCGCTACTCACCGAATTGGCCACGGGCGGCGACCTGGACGGCGACGTGCGCTACGTGGTGGTCTCCACCAACACGGACACGGTGGTCACCCCCGCGGCTTCCCAGGTCCCCGTCGGACCCGCCGACCGGGTCCGGGCGTTGGTGGTCCAGGACCGGTGCCCGGCCGACACCGTCGACCATGTTCACCTGCCGGCCGATCCGGTCGTCATCGCCTGGACGGTCGCGGCGCTGGACGCGCGTGGTCTGCCAGACCCCGAGGCTCTGCCGTGTTCCTGACCTGCCTGCTCCTCCTGACCTGCCTGCTCCTCCTGACCTGCCTGCTCCTCCTGACCTGCCTGCCTCCTGACCTGCCTGCCTCCTGACCTGCCTGCCTGCTCCTCCTGAACTGCCTGCTCCTCCTGAACTGCCTGCTCCTGACGGCCGCGCGTCCGGTCTGATTCGACCCGGGGATTTGGGCGCCCGGCGAGGCTGCTGGTAATCTCGAAGATCGCGTGCGTCGCGGGAGCAGGCATCGCGGCAGCAGACCGATATCAAACCCAGGTCATCATGACCGACACCGAAGAAACGAAGGCAATCCGGCGTGGCCAATATCAAGTCCCAGATCAAGCGCATCCGGACCAACGAAGCTGCGCGGTTGCGCAACAAGTCGGTCAAGTCGGCCCTGAAGACGGCTGTACGCCGCGTGCGGACCGCCGTGGACGCGGGCGACAAGGCGACCGCGCAGGCCGAACTCGTCACCGCCTCACGCAGCCTGGACAAGGCCGTCTCGAAGGGCGTCATCCACGCCAACCAGGCCGCGAACCGCAAGTCGGCGCTGGCCCACCAGGTCAACGCACTCTGATCCACCGGGTCAACGCTTTCCGATCCGCCGGGTCGAGGCGTTCCGATCCACCGGGTCGACGCGTTGTGATTCACGCGTCGACCATCCGTCAGCCGAGGCCGGCCATGACTGACCCCGGTTGCGGGCGATGACCACGCCACACCTTTCGACACCCGGTCGGCTCACGCCGGCCGGGTTCTTTGCGTTCCGCTATCGCCTTCGTCGAGCCGCCACCAGGTCCATCACCGCCTTCTCCAGCGCATAGTCCGGATCTGCGGCAGCGCCCTTGACGGAGGCGTTCAGGTCAGCCACCAGCGCCATCCCGACCGCGAGTCCGGCCGGCGTCCATCCCCGCGCCGCGGTCCGTGCTTTGTCGACCTTCCACGGCGGCATCCCCAGCTCGGCGGCGAGTGCATAAGAATTGCCCGGGCGCGCGCCGGAGACCTTCGCCACCGTCCGGATCCCGTCCGCCAGCGCGTCCGCGATCAGCACTGGCGCAACGCCGACCCCCTCCGCCCAGCGGAGCGACTCCAAGGCCCCGGGCAGGTCACCTGCAACGACCGCGTCGGCAATGGTGAAGCCGGTGACCTCCGCCCGACCGCGGTAGTACCGGTGCACGGCGCTCTCGTCGACCATTCCGTCGGTGTCCGCCACCATCTGACTGGCCGCGGACGCCAACTCCCGCAGATCGGAGCCCACCGCGTCGACCAGCGCGGCAACGGCGTCGGGCGTCGTCGTGCCCCCGGCCCGCTTGATCTCGGTCCGGACGAAGTCGAGCCGCTCGGCCGGTTTGGTGATCTTGTTGCAAACCAGCACGGCCGCTCCCGCCTTGGCCAGCGCGTCGGCGAGCTGCTTGTTCCGGGCCCCGCCGGGGTGGTGGACCACCAGTGTCACGGCGTCGACCGGATCCGCCGCGTACGAGACCAGAGCTGCCGCGAGTTCTTTCGACGACTCCTGAGCACCCCGGACGACGACCACCCTGGGCTCGGCGAACAGGCTGGGCGCCACCAGGTCGGCGAATTCGCCGGGTGAGAGACCGGCCGCTTGGGCTTCTCGCCGTTCGACCTCGGGATCAATCCGCCGGGCGGCGGCGGTGGTCCGGTGTACGGCCCGGTCGACCAGCAACGGCTCGTCGCCGGTGATCAGCACCAAGGGCGGCGGCGCACCGGTGCCGGTGGACCCTGAGGGCGTGGACCCCGAAGAGGTGGACCCCGAGGAGGTGGACGAGGAGGAACTCATCTGGCCATCGTGCCAGTCCGGTCCGACAGTCCCATCGACCGCACACCGCCGATCGCACACCGCCGATCGCACACCGCCGATCACGACCCACCGATCACGACCCACCGATCACGACCCGCCGAGAACAGACGCCCAGCCGAGCTACCGGATCGCCCCGGCGCCAGGACCGCGTGCACGCCCACCACCTGGTTGGTCATCCCGGTGACCCGCAGGTCAACGGCCTCGTGTACAGCGCGATCGACGTGGGCCGATCCCAACCTCGCAGTCGACCGAGCAGCGCGATCATGCCCGCCATGGCCGCGAACGCGGCACCATCGAGCGTGTCGCCCAGACCCAGCGCGATCCAGCCCGCCGGCGTCAGGGCGACCGGCCCTTCGATCGGGAAATCGTCGCGGAGCCCGATGGTCAGGTCGACCCGGTCCATCGGGCACTCGATCGCGGTTCCGGCGACCTCGCCGTCGCCCTGCGCGCCACCGACCGAGAGCAATCCACCGTCAACGCCGATCGGCAGGAAGAGGGTGCTGCCGGCAATCAGTTCTCGGCAGTCCAGGTTTCCGCCGAACCGGCGCGGCAGGATGCTGGAGTGCTGCCCGGGCTTCGGCGGCATCCCCATCACGCCGAGGAACGGACGGAGTGCGACCGTGTGCCTGTGCTGATTCCGGCGATCATCGCCTCCGCACCTGGAGCGTCATCCCGGGCCGGGCACCCCGCACCGCGATCGGGCCGGTCACCGCATGGCACGACCCGATTCGGCCGCCTTTCGGCGGAGTGGTTCATGGCTTCTCCAGACAACCCGGCTGAGATCTGTGGCGGACCCAGCCTAGGTGCGCCCGCCGTGGGCCCTCCATCGGATTTCGCTGTGTCACGTCTTTCTGGATCACCTGGCACACTGCGGCGCATGGACCGCGCACCCCGCCCGCAGAACGACGACCCATCCATGCTTGTCGCCCGAGCCTGCACCGATGCGCAACACGCGTTCGCGGCCCGTGGATGCGCGATGGGCGTCATGGTGGGCGTGCTCGTCCTGCTCGGGGCCTGCGCGTCGTCCACCACCGGCTCGGCGGGCAGCTCTACGCCGGTCATCGCCTCCTTGCCGGTCACCGCCCCGGCCGGCAACGTGGTGTGCGACTACTTCCCTGATGGGCAGGCGGCCAAGGACGTCGACCCGCCGGCGGCGATCGAGCCGAACACCGGGCCCGCGACCGCGACGATCAAGCTGACCGGGGCCGCGTCCGGCCCGCTGACCGTCGATCTCGACCGGGAAACCGCGCCGTGCACGGTCGGCAGCTTCACCCACCTCGCCCAATCCGGCTACTTCGACGGCACCCCGTGCCACCGGCTCACTGCTTCGCCGACATTGCACGTCCTGCAGTGCGGGGATCCGTCCGGGTCCGGGCGCGGCGGCCCCGGTTACGCGTTCGCCGACGAGACCGATCCCGGAATGACTTACCCCGCAGGGACTCTCGCCATGGCCAATGCCGGGCCGGACACGAACGGCTCGCAGTTCTTCCTGGTCTACCAGGACTCCGTGCTGCCGCCGGACTACACGGTGTTCGGCACCGTCACCGACGGGCTGGAGGTCGTCACCGGCATCGCCGCGCAGGGCACCACGTCCGGCAACGACGGCGCGCCCGTGCAGCCGGTCACCATCTCCTCGGTCACGGTCTCGTAGCGGGGTTCCCGGGAACCAACGCCCGACCCCGCGGGCCCTCACGTCACACCCGCCGTGTGACGAAGTGGGCCTTGTCGCGCCCGTTGGGTGCGCTACGATGACCGGACAACTGAATAACCCACTCATCCAGAGGGGCAGAGGGATACGGCCCGATGAAGCCCCGGCAACCACTGTCGATGATTCAATTCTCGTGACGGCAGAGCGCCGGTAGCGAGGCCCGTCGATAGCAGGTGCCACATCCGTCCCGCACCAGCGGGAAAGATGAGGAAAGGCCTCGCCATGACTGCTGTCCTGCCCGCGCTACACACCTCCGACTCCACCGCGCTCGCGGTCGACCTCGGACCAGCCGTCGCGCTTTCCTGTCGCGAATGCGGACACCGCGTCGATCTCGGACCCTTCTATGCGTGTACCGAGTGCTTCGGTCCGCTGGAAGTCGCCTACGAGTTCGCGCTGTCCGGAGACGCGCTGCGCGAGAGGATCGAAGCCGGACCCACCAACATCTGGCGCTACGCGCCGCTACTGCCCGTGCCCAGCACGGTGGCCGACATCCCGAACATCAATCCCGGCTGGACCAAGCTGGTCCGCGCCGACAACCTGGCCCGCGAGCTGGGCATGAAGCGGTTGTGGGTCAAGGACGATTCCGGCAACCCGACGCACTCGTTCAAGGACCGCGTCGTTGCGGTGGCGCTCGCCGCCGCGCGGGAACTTGGCTTCTCGGTGCTGGCCTGCCCGTCCACCGGGAACCTGGCCAACGCGGTGGCCGCTGCCGCCGCGCGCGCCGGTATCCGCTCGGTGGTGCTGATCCCGAGCAACCTCGAGCAGCAGAAGATCCTGACCACGGCCGCGTACGGCGGCACCCTGGTCGCGGTCGACGGCAACTACGACGACATCAATCGGCTGGCCGGCCAGATCGCGGCCGAGCAGGAGGACTGGGCCTTCGTCAACGTGAACGTCCGGCCCTACTACGCCGAGGGCTCCAAGACTCTCGGCTTCGAGGTGGCCGAGCAGTTGGGCTGGCGGCTGCCCGAGCAGGTCGTCATCCCGATCGCCTCCGGTGCGCAATTGGTCAAGGTGGACAAGGGTTTCACCGAACTCGGCGCGCTTGGCCTGGTCGATCCGACGCCCTACAAGGTCTTCGGCGCCCAGGCGACCGGCTGTTCCCCGGTGTCGGCGGCATTCAAGGCCGGGCACGACACGGTCCTGCCGGTGCGCCCGAACACCGTCGCCAAGTCGCTGGCCATCGGCAACCCCGCCGACGGCCCGTACGTGCTGGACGTCACCCGGCGCACCGGCGGCGCCGTCGAGGACGTCAGCGATGACGAGATCATCGATAGCATCAAGCTGCTGGCCAGGACCGAGGGTATCTTCGCAGAGACCGCCGGCGGCGTCACGGTTGCCGTGCTGCGCAAGCTGCTGGCCACCGGACAGCTCGATCCCGACGCGGAGACCGTCATCTTCAACACCGGGGACGGGCTGAAGACCCTCGACGCGATCGCGCACGTTGTCGGTCCCACCGCCACCATCGCCCCCACCCTGGCCGCCTTCGAGCGGGCCGGTGTCGCGTAGGCCCTGCTTGGCGCGGATCAACTTCGCCGGCGCGCATGAAATCGTTGACTCGATGCTCGCACGTCCCATAACCGGGACGTTCATCCGCGCGATGATGTGGATCCCCCTGGTGGCCGCGCGAGGTACGCGCAACGCGCGGCCGGCTGAGGCTCCTGCTGCCGGGCATCTCCTGCTGCGCGTCGCGCGGCCAAAGTCGTTGACTCGCTTCACTTCTGTCCCATAACCCCCACGATTGTCCGCGCGGAAGAAGTTGATCCGCGCCACCGGGGGGGGGCGAAAGGTGGGGCGGGGGAGGCGGTTCAGGCCGGGTGGCCGGAGTTGCGGGCGCCGTCGGCGGCAGCCGCGGGTTGGGAGATGTCGATCCCGAACAGGGTGTGCAGCGCCTGCACGTAGTCCGCGCTGTCGCCGGTGCGGGCCAGTTCTTTGGCGCGCAGCGTCGGGGTGTGCAGCAGCGACTGGGTCACCCGGTGCAGCGCCAGCTCCACGTCGCCGGCGACGTCGGCGGGGTACTTGGCCCGCAACCGCGCTACCTCCTTCTCCACCGTGGCCGAAATGTGCTGCCGCAGCGCGACAACGGCCGGGTCGATCCGGCGCTGGGCGAGTTGATCCTCGAAGTCCGAGACGGCCGCGATGACGATGTCCTGAGCGTCGGTGACGGCGTCCCGGTGCGCGGGATCGGCCTGCTCGGCAACCGTGTACAAGTCCACCAGCCGCACCCCGGGAACCGTCCGAGCGCCGGGCGAGAGGTCCGACCGCAACGCCAGATCGATCACCGGCATTGGCCGGTCCCGTTGCGCTACTACGTCTTTGAGCAGCACCTCGTCGAGAGTTGGTGTGCTGGCACCACTGCAGGTGACCACCAGGTCGGCGGCGGCGAGCGCGGCGAACAGGTGCTCGGGCAGCACCACGGTGGCGTCGTGCCTGGTCGCGAAGGCAGGCGCCCGCCCGCTCGGCGAGAACACCGAGAGATCGGAACATCCGCGCGCCCGCAACTCGGCGGCAACCACTCGGGCGTACGCGCCGGTGCCGATCACCAGCGCCCGAGCGCCGCTCAGGGTGGACGCCGCGCCGGGCGTGCCATCACCGGAACCGTTGCTGCACCATGCCTCGCCGGCAAGGTCGCCGGCAAGGTCGCCGGCAAGGTCGTTGTTGGCCAGCGCGATGTCCAGGGCGACGGACGCCACGGAGCGGCCGGCAGCACCCAACCCGGTGACAGTGGCGACCCGCTTGGCCGTCCGGGCCGCGGCCTGGAACAGCAGGTTGATCGGCGCTGACGTAGTGCGAGCGGCCTGGGCATCCCGGAACGCTCGGGCCACCTGCCCGGCGATCTCGGCCTCGCCGACCACCATCGAATCGAGTCCGGCTGTCACCGAGAACAGGTGAGCGGCGACGGGCGCCCCGACCCGCACCTTGAGCAGTGCGACGACGTCCTCGGTGCGCATTCCCGCGGTCTCGGCGA
>JBBQJM010000051.1:0-12447 GCA_038325895.1 Mycobacteriales bacterium | reverse complement strand
CTTTCGGCCCCCGCTCCCGCCGCTGCCTGCATCGAGTCGCCACTTTCGGCCCTTTGCGCGGCCTCGAGGGGACCGAAAGTGGCGACTCGGGGACTCAGGGGTGGGCCCGACCGCCCGTTCCCGCCTCTGCGTGCATCGAGTCGCCAGTTTCGGCCCTTTGCGCGGCCTCGAGGGGACCGAAAGTGGCGACTCGACGGGGCCACGAGCCACCCCGCGACACCTTCGGCGGAATCCAGGAAGGTCCCGCAGCAATCTCCGGCCGCCCACGCCTCCCGCGCTCGCCCGATCAGCCTCGGTCGAGTCGCCGCTTTCGGCCCTTTGCGCGTCGGCGGAGGGACCGAAAGTGGCGACTCGATTCGGACGCCGAGTGCCGAAAGTGGCGACTCGGGGGACGTCAGCAGCCGCTCAGCCGAACGAGGTCGTGAGCACCTCGCGCAGCTCGGCTTCGGTGAGGACGATCGGATTGCCGCGCATGCTGCTCGCCGTGCGGGCGCTCTCGACGATGTCGTCGAGGTCCTCGCGCCGCACGCCGAGAGTTGCCAGGCCCGGAACGTCGAGCGCCAGCACGGTCTCCCGGAGCCATTCGACCCCGTCCTCGATGGTCGCCTCCGGACGGCCGGTGAGCAGCCGCGCCGCCTGGGCGTATCTGACGAGCGCGTGACTGCCGGCGTCGCGGTCCCGCAGCGCACGCACGTTGACCTCGAGGACGGCGGCCAGCAGAGCGGCGCAGACAGCCCCGTGCGCGGCGTCCACCATGCCGCCGATGACACCGGCGAAGCCGTGCACGGCACCGAGCTTCGCGTTGGCCAGGGACAGCCCGCCGAGCAGGCTGGCCAGCGCCATGTCGGTGCGCGCCGGCACGTCGGAGCCGTCCTGGAACGCTGTGCGCAGGCTCCGCCCCGCGCGCCGCAGACCCTCCGCCGCGAACCCGTCGGTGAGCGGGCTGGCCTGCGGACAGACGAAGGGCTCCAGGCACTGGGTCAGCGCGTCCAGGCCGCAGGACGCCGTCACCGCGGCCGGACATCCCAGGGTGAGCAGCGGATCCACCAGGGCCACGCGCGGCAGCATGAAAGGGCTCCGCAAACTGGCCTTGCGGCGGTGCTCCGGGGAGGCCAGCACCGCATTCGCGCTGACCTCGGATCCGGTACCCGCGGTGGTGGGGACGGCGATGTAGGGGACGGACGGCGCCGTGATCGGCAGCCCTCGACCGACCACCTCGAGGAAGTCCAGTGGGTCACCGCCGTTGCCGAGCAACGCGGCCACCGCCTTTCCCAGGTCGAGCGCGCTGCCACCGCCGATCGCGATGACCACGTCAGCATCGCTGGTCCGACCGGTCCGCACCGCGTCGCGGGCCATCTGGACCGTCGGCTCGCCGCCGACGGTCACCACCTCGAACGGGATCGGCAGCGCACCGAGGACCTGCTGGTGGCGCTCCGGTCTGGTGCCGGTGAAGACCAGCGCCCTGGAGCCCCACCCGTCGATCAGCGCTGGCAGCTCCTCGGCCCGGCCCGGCCCGAACACCACGCGGTGTGCCGTAGCGAAATCGAAGGACGGCGGGGACGTCACCGGCTCGCGCTCCAGCCGCTCTCCTGGGCCGGATGCACCGCCGAGAACTTGGTGGATTCCCGCGGTCGAGCCATCAGGTCGGCGACCGCGTCCCGCCACACCGCGTAATGCGAGGTCGTTTTGTGATCGGTCGCCGCCTGCTCGTCCCGGTACACCTCGACCAGCACGACGTGCGCGGGATCTGCCTGATCCTGCACGACATCGAAGCGCAGCACTCCCGGCTCGGCCAGCGATGCCCGCGCATTGGCCCCCGTGGCGGTCAAGAACTCCGGCACTCGATCGGGATCGACGTGAACCTGCACATGAACGACCAGCATGCCCACCATCCTGACCCCGCTGGGCGTGGCGGGCCACCCGCCCCACGACCGGGGCCCCTCGGAGGTGCGGGCCTCGGCTACCCGATGCGGCAGCCGGCCGGGTTCTCGATCGCCGGTGTGTCGGAGACGATGCCGCCGGACGGGCTGACAACGAGGGCGTCGGCAGCGGCAGCGGAGAAACCTGTCCCGACGAACAGGCCGGCGGCGACCAGTCCGGCGGCGACCAGCAGCCGACCGCCCGCACGGCCCGCCCGCCCGGTATCTGGACTCGTAATGTCCACCATCAGTGGATCCTTCCTCGGCACCCAGGGATTTCAATCACACCGGTTTGCATCACGTGCCGCGGTCAATCGCATTCGCGGCGACACTCTCGACGAATGGTGCGCTCGCCAGGGTGAATAATCGCATGCATCCGGGGTCAGAGCAAGCACGCTCGGTGACATCACGGCTTCAGCGAGTGCCATTCGAGACCGCAGTGCTCCGATGACCGTCCGTTCGAGGCAAATCGGTCATCTTTTCCTCCACAGCACGAACCAGGTCACCGCCGTCGCCCGGCGACTGCGCTCTGGGCTCTGGGCTCCCCCCCGGTGCACCCCGATGCCTTTCACCACCCGTCCATGGCCTCCGATACCCCACATGCTCGCGGGCGGTCACCGGCCATTCACCACCATCGTCACCAACCCCGCCTCTTTTGGGGAAATCACCTTGCTGGCGGAAAAGGGCCGTCAGGAGCCGAGAACGGTGGACCCGACATTGGCGCAAGTAATCTGCTCGATGGGTGATACACACACCGATGAACGGCCTGCGCGCGTCGTTGGCTCTGGATATCCAGCGGGGTGCAGGGCAGACAACAAGGGCGGCAGTGTCTTTGGCCCGGCCCAGCGAATCAGTGGGTGCTGAGGAATCGACGCGTGCGCAACGAGGGCGTTGCGAACAAACCTGGCACCACTGAGGAATCGTCGCGGTGCGCCACGAGGGCGTTGCGAACAAACCTGGCACCTGGAAAGTGCGCCCGGGTGCGCTGCCCGAGGCACCAGGGTGCGTTCTTCGCGCCGATGAGCCGTGAGGGGGCTGACGGGATCCATCGCGCGGCGGGCTTCCCAGATCCGGCGGGATGATCTGGGGGGCAGGGAATCCGCTTCACGTCGCTTGGACGTCGGCCTTGGGGGTCCGCGCCGTTCGCTGTGGGAGTGTCCGCTGTGAGAGTGTCTGCTGTGAAACGTGTTTCGACCGCAGCGCCGAGGCCCTGGCGCGATGCGGGCCCAGGCTCTGACGCCGTGCAGGCACGCCGATATTCAACGAATTCGATGACAGCGTAATGCCGAGCCGGTGATCAGGTCTGATTGATGTTGCGCACCACGCGGTTCAACCGGCGGGTGAGCCATTCTGCCCGCTCGGCTTCGGGTCCGGTGACCCGTCCGAGGCCGGTCGAGATGACCGCCAACTCCTCGACGTATCCCGTGCGCTCGGTGGGGGACCCTTCCTTCCAGGTCTGTTCGATCACGCTCAGCCTGCGGCTCATTGTTTCCACGCTCATATCGGGTCTCCCTAGTTGATTCCAGTCTACCCCCACGACCTCATTTCGACGGCACCGTTCGGTGCGCCGATGGATCGAAGCGGGACTCGACGGCGCCCAACGCACCGCCGCAATGCCGGTGCGGCGACCGGAGGATCGGGCCGGCGGCACGAGCATGCCGGGCGTCCAGGTACCACCCCGGCGGAACCGTGGCCGGCTCCCACCCCGGCGTCATCAGCTGGGAGTCAACGGTTTTCGAGCGAGTTTCCGCCAGATCCAGCTCGACGGCGCGTGCCGGTCGAACAGCACGTACTCCCGCACCGCATCGTCGAACAAGATCGTCTCCAGGGCGCGGCGGTCCGGCGCCTTGCCCGCGAGGAGCATTTCGTCACCCTCGGCCAGCACGTAATCGTCGTCGGGCGTCAGCACCGCGTCCTCGCCACGACGAACCAGCACCGGCACCACGCGCAGCCGACGGTTGCGATCCTCCGGGCTTCTCACCAGATCGCCCAGCCTGGCCTGACCACCGGACAACCAGGCGATGAGGGCAGGCGCTTCCTTGCGGGTCAGCCGGATCTTCCACAACGCCGGAAGGTGCACGCCGCAGCGCCCGACCAGCTGCTCCACCAGCTGGGCCGCCCATTCGTCGCCCTTCGCCGGCATCTCCTGGATGAATCGCCACATCAGCGGGGTGCTCGTCTGGGCGTACACCTCATGGGCGACCACCTCGGTGGGCACCAGCAGGGCGTCGAGCATCATCGCGGCGAACAACGGCGCGGTCGCCCGCCGGTTCTGCCGGGCCGCCACGAACAGCGCGGGATTCGTCCGTCTGGCCGCCGCGACCAGTGAGAGGTTGGTGGTGTCGTTGTCGGTACCGGCCACGAACCCAACGGCCGAGGCCAGATCCGCGCGGGCCAGCACCTTGGGCTCCGACGCGTCGCCCACGATCACCCAGGGTTCCTCGGCGGCGTCCCCGACGGTGTCGGCCGGTTCGATGACCGTGATCTCCAGGCCCTCGTCCCGGAGGTCGGCGGCCATGTGCCGACCGAAGCGGCCGTACCCGCAGAGCACCCACCGGCCATCCTTGGGTGGTCTGCCCAAGGTCGGCATCTCGGCGCCCGGGCCGGCCTCGAGCCAGGTCAGCAGCCGGTAGGAATTCGGCGCGCGCAGCGCCAGCCGCAACAGATCGCCGAACCGGTCGAACGGGTTGATCACGCTCGGCGTCCCGAACGCGTGCATGCGGTAGGTGATGGCCGGCGACACGGTCCGGGCGACCACCTGGATGTCCGGGCGCAGCAGCGCCGCCGTCATGGTGACGGCCAGGTTCACCTCGTCGTTGTCGGTGAGTGCGAGCACGCCGGCGCAATCCGGGTGGTCAAGACCGGCCACCCCCAGGTGCTGCGGGTTGGCGGCATCACCCACCAGGCCGGGCACGTCGGCGTGATAGGACGCCAGATCAAGGGCGTCGATCCGTTCCGCGGACGTGTCGATCACCACGAACTGCTGGCCGAGTTCGTCGAAGGCGCGGCCCAGCAACTCCCCCGTACGACCGAACCCGGCAATCAGCAGGAAAGGTTCCCGCAGCCGCGCCACCTTGCGGGAGAACCGTTGCATCGCAAGCGCTTCACGAAATGCCCTGTCCTGCAACAGGGTCAGCATCGACCCGATGGCGTAGGCCCATCCGATGACGGTGAGGTAGATGCTGAACGTCACCCACATCCGTTGAGGTGTGGTGAAGGCGTACGGGAGCTCGCCGAAACCGATCGTCGTCGCGGTGTAGCTCATGAAATAGAACGCGTCGAAGAACCCCAGCCGGAAGGGTTGGCCGGCCGCATCCTGCCCCGGGATGATGGTCAACCCGAGCACGCTCAGCGCGAAGATCACGATGAGGGTGATCAGCGGAACCCGCATCCGCCGCATGATCAGGAAGATCGTCGCGGAGGCCTGGGCTCCGGAGGCGATCGGGAAGGGCCGGCGCAACCTGCTCGGGTTGTCGTCATCCCGGCCGAACAACTGCTGCCAGAAGATGAGCAGCGGATTGCTCACGCCGCCTCCTCAGCCGCGATGGAAGGACACGGTCTCGGTGACAAGCAGCACCACCGACACCAGGTTGGCCAGCAAGGCGCCCCCGGACATCGACACCATCGACGCGGTCGCCTGCGCGGTCAGGCCTTCCGTGGACACCTGCACGGCGTAGACCCAGACGAAGGCCGCGGTCAGCAGCTGCAGGTCGGCGACCAGGCTGGTGGCCAGGTGCACCGCGCCGATCTGGGTGCGGTCGCCGAATTTCAACACCGTGGCAATCAGGCTCACCACAATCGCGGCGAACAATTCGTACACGTTGTGCAGCACGGGGTTGGAGATGTCGCCGATGAAGAAGCCGAAGTTCATCGTCGCGGCGAGCAGGACGAAGAATCCGAAGATCACCTTCTCGAGGTTCATGTGACCCCCTCCAAGGGCTGGCAGAACCCGGTTGCCGTCGAACACGATCTTGCTGCATCAGACCACAAGCCGCCCGTCTCGTCAGGGCGTGGCGAACGCAGACACTCCACGAGTTGTGCAAGCGCGGGGGGTTGTGCGAGCGCGAGCGGCGCAGTCGAGGGTCGCGGAGAGGCCGGGGCGAGTTTCGCCCCGGCCTTGTGGTCGGACTAGTGCGAGTGCCGGCACCACGCGCCGACGCCCCCGGTGCTCCGTCAGGGTCGGGTCGGCACCGCCGTGCCGGTCGCGTCCGCCGATGTGGGCTGCGCGTTCGCGCCTTTCGGGGACCGCCACAACACCACGGCCATCACGATCAGCCACGCACACCAGGCCACATAGCCGATGAAGTTGGTCATCGTCGCGGGGCCGACGCGGAACGGAACCAGCACGCCGGTGGCGATGAGCGCCGCGGAGGCGTAGCCGAGGTAGCCGATCCCTCGGGGGGCGACCGACCTGGGCGCGGGCCGGGTGAGGGAAATGACGACCAGCACGGTGAAGGTGGCCGTGAGCGCGCAGCCGATGGTCTCGCCGATGACGGTGCCCAGCCAGAAGTGCAGCGACTCGAAGGTACGGTGCGCATCTGCGGTGTGCCCGGCCACGCTGGCCCGTTGATCAACCGCGCCACTGACGCCGGGGATCAGCAGGACCCACCGGGACAGCCCGATCACCTGCACGGTCGCCGCAGCGATGCCCACTCCGGCGATCCAGCGGCCGAGGGTTCCGCCGGCGATCCGGCCCAGCAGCACGGCGACCGGCGCCAGCAGCGCCGCACTGATCACCAGCACGAGAAACCAACTGGTGACTGCGGTCTGGCTCTCCCGGAACGCCTCGAGGATGTGATCGGTGGGTTCCTCGAGGATCTTGGGGTAGTCGAAGATCGAGCCGAGCGCGGTGAAGCCGGCGATGGCCAGCAGCGCGGCACCGGCCATTCCGGAGGCGGCCAGGCGGCGGGTGGTGAGCGTGCTCATGGGTCTGTCCTTTGGCTGAGAGTGGCGCAGGGTCTGGGTCCGCGGGTATGGATGGGTCAGCGGGTATGGATGGGTCGGCAAGCCTGGATGGGTCGGCAAGCCTGGATGGGTCGGCGGGTCTGGATGGGTCGGCGGGTCTGTATGACGGGCGGGTGCGTCCGATCAGCGGGACGCCGGCGCGGCGGCGACGGCCTTCGCGCGCTCCCGGTACCACTGCAGGGTGGCGGCCAGGGCGTCGTCCAGAGGCGTGCTGTGATCGCCGAAGGCGGCCCGGAACTTGCTGTCGTCCACCACCCACCTGTCGGTGAACTGGTACAGCGTGTGCAGGTAGTCGCGCATCGCGGGCTTGACAAGGCCGAGCAGGGTCAATGTGGTGCGTCCGGCGGCGAAGATGCGCGGCTGGTGGCCGGCCAGCCGGTACACGGCGTCGATGATCTGCCGGGCGGTCCGGGTCTCGCCGACCGGCAGGTGCCAGATCGATCCGGTGGCGTCGGGGTGGATGGCCAGGGTGATCAACGCGGCGGCGACATCCGGTGTGTAGGAGTAACTGTGCGGTTGGTCGGGGTCGCCCATGACCTGGGCGGTACGGCCGGTCAGGGCCGTGCCGAAGACCGTCTCGCCCAGCGCCGAATGCGCCGCGCCCGGGCCGAAATAGTCGGAGGCCCGGCCGATGGCGACCTCGACACGGCCGGCCGCATGCGCCCGCAGCAACTCGGCGGTCATCGCTGCCCGGGTGGCTGCCTTGGCCGAACTCGGCCGTTCCTGCATGGTCTCGACGAGCGGCCTGCCCTCCGTCGGTCCGTAGGCATACAGGTTGTCCAGCAAGACGAGTCGGGCCCCGGCGGCCTCGGCTCCGGCGAGCACACCGCGCTGTAACGGCGGGAATTCCTGGGCCCATTGGGCGTAGTTCGTGGCGTTCAGGCAGAATTACACCTCGTCGGCACCAGCGGAGACCTCGCGGGTGAACGCGGGATCTGTGGCGTCGCCCGCGACGATCTGCGCGCCGGCGATCTCCCCGCGGCCGGTGCGATTGACGGCGGTGACATCGATGCCGTGGCTGACGAGTTGCTCGACGACGTGGCGGCCGACATGGATGGTCTCGACGGCTTCTGTATCGCCGCCGATCAGCCGGTGAACCGGGCCTTCGGTGTCTTCGGGCATGACAGCAGCTATCGAAGGGTGGGCTGACGGCGGGCTGACGCGGCGCTGACGACGGTTCTGGCCGTGCCGTCAGGGTCCGCCCGCCGGCCGTCAGGAATGCCGGGGTTTGCCGCTGCGCCAGCGACAGCCCACTCGGCGCCGTTCCTCACTACTCGGCGCCAACATGTTCCGGAGCCCAGAGGTGAAAAGCGGCGCCCACTGGAGGCGGACGCCGGTCGCCTGTCGTACGGACCGCTGAGCGCAGTGAGTGCTGACTACTCTCGATGGGTGGATGCGAGCACGTCGCGGCCCCCGACGGACGTCATTGTGGTCGTGGACGTGGCCAACGTCATGGGCTCCCGGCCGGACGGCTGGTGGCGTGATCGCGAGGCGGCGGCGACCCGGTTGCTCGCGGCGTTCGGTCAGGTGATCGGTCAGGTGATCGGTCAGGTGATCGGGGTGAACACCACCGGACCCGACGGAAACAGTCTCCGCATCGCGCGCGTTGTCGCAGTGCTCGAAGGCGCGGCCCGCGGGGCAGTCCCGCCTGGGGCGGTCCGAGTCACGGACGTGTCCGAGTCCGTGACGTCCGCCGTCAGCATGGGCACGGATAGCCCGACCGACTCGCCGGTCGTGGAGGTTGTCGAGGCCGAGCATGACGGTGACACGGCGATTGTCGCCGTGACCGAGCAGCTCATCAGCGCCTTGGCGATGTCCCCAGGAATCGCCGGTGGGGTGCTCGTCGTGACCGCGGACCGCGGACTCCGCCGGCGACTTCCGCCCGACACCATGCTCGTCGGGCCGGAGTGGATGAATCGGCTCATCGATCGCTGACGACAGCGATCCGCCACCTCGCCCTTGGCCGAAGCTCACCCTGCACCGTGGTGCCGCGCGACCCGTCCGGTTGACGACGCCGGGACGACGTCATCCGCATCAGCGACGTCCAACAGCGCCCTGGCCCGGTGGCCGTCGAGCCGATCGCCCTCGGTCAGCCGGTGACCGGCAGCAGCCTTCAGCGCATCCGCGCGTTCGAGCAGTTCGTTGCCCTCGATGATGTCCCCGGCTTTGGCCCGCAGTCCGGCCAGTGCGTCCAACGCCAGCACCTGGACTTCGAGATCGCCTGCTGCTTTTGCTTTCTCGCGTAACGAATCGAGCCGGCCGGCGGCGCCGGGCACGCCGTCCTGGGCGTCCAAGCTCCCCGACCACCTCGGCGGCGGCACCGAGGTCGATGCGGGCCGACAGGCCGTCCTGAATCAACCCGAGCCGGACTTCTTCCAGACGCGCCCGGTGCGACCCAGCAACCACTCCCCATCACCGGCATCCGCGAGGGTCTCCCCGCGGAACAGAGCCAGCGCGCGCACGCCTGCTCCGTCCCGCTCGGTTCAGCCGTGCCTCGCTGAGCCGTGACGGCCGCCGCCATCTCCACCACGACAAGGGCGTCGACCGCCCCGGCTTCGATCTCGAGGGTGTACCCGCCCGGCCGCCGGACAGCGCGATGTCATCCCCGAGGGCGCGGCGGAGAATGGATGCCTTGGCTTGCAGCGTGTTTCGTGCGGTGACGTCCGCGTCGGCGCCCCAGAGGTCCTCGATCAGTCGATCCGCCCGAACGGTGACACCGGCGTCGAGGGCCAGCCGGACCAGCAGTTCTGTGGTCTTCCCGGACGCCAGCGGAATCCGCACACCGTCGCGACGTAGCTCGGTGGGACCGAGCACCGAGATGGTGAGCATAGTGGGCGGATTGTAAGGGCCAATTGCAGAATTGCGGCGACTGTGACCTGCGAAGCCACTCGCGCTGCAGTCCGCCGTCGCTTGAACCCGACGCGGCGTGGAAACTGTCCGCCTCGCGGAATCAATACCGCGCGGATCCCCACCGGCGGCAAACTCCCGCTCGACTGCACGCGCCTTGGCTCATCGGCGTGGAGCCAACAGGATTCCTCCCGAAATCATTGCCATGAATCTGACCCATCAACGAACCCCCAGTGATAGACGCGCAATTCGTCACCGTTGGCTATCCAAACGAAGTCCCCGTCATGGTCGCCGACCGCAGCAACCTGGTTCTACGGCCGGCTGACGCACAACGTGGCTGTCCAGATTACCCCGTCAAGAATGGACGGGCTGGATCAGTAAACGTGACGAACACCGTAAGGGCAGCTCGGGGCCGGCTCATCCTCGCGCAAGGGACTTGCGTCCTTCGGGTAGATTTGGGTGATCTCCAGTACGGCCGGTTCCGCATGACGCTGGCGCGATTTCGTGTAGAAGTTCGACACATAATGGGGCTCGACTTCAGTGAAGGCCTCACCGGCCTTGAATCTTGTTGCAGTGCAACCAACTTGACGCCAGACCGCGCCGGACCTGACGTTGGCGATCACAATACCTGGATGCTTGTGCCACCCCGAAAATGCGCCTACTGGATATTTTAGCTCGAAATTGGCTACCTGGACGTCGCCCCCTACCTTCAGCTCGATGCCGTCCTGCTCAGCCTGTACTGGTCCGTCCAGTATTCCGGTCACCGTGCCCGGAGGGTTTGTTCGGGTCGGCGTAAGAGTACCTGTCGATCCCGGCGTCGCCATCGCTGCGGTGCCGAAAGCTCCGGAAGCGGCCAGAGCAACGACTGCTCCGACAGCAAGCCTCATTCTCATTTTCAACGGTTGGCTCCTCTGTGAAGGGCAAGAGACGATGGTGCGGCCGATTCCTTGCCACTGCGAAATGGTTTTCCCCGATGCCGTCTGATTTGTAGTCTGAGCCGCCGGGCGGCGATACCGCCGCCTGGATGAATCAGCGGACGCACGATCGTGTCAACCGGTGTTCCACTCCGACAATGGAGCACCGATTGTTCCCGCAGTCGAGGGTCGTCGACTGCTATCATCACGGAGAGGTGTCGAGAGTCGACGCTCCGCATTCAAGAGCCGCCACAGCCAGACCTGGGCGCCTCGCAATTTTGAGCCGAGTCACCGCGGGAGCCGACCTTGCACCGCTGACCCGACACCCCGGCGTCAGCCGCTCGGCGCCGGGTTGGGCTCGGGCCGCACCCGCCCGTAGCGTTCGGCGAGCCACCGGAGCGACTGCGCGAGATCCGGGCTCAGCCCTTCCGGTGACATCCGCCAGGACCAGTTGCCGACGAAGGCCGAGGGATCATTCATCCGCGCGCTGTTGTCCAGCACGTGCAGGTCCTGGATCGGGATGACGGCGACGTCGGCCCGTGACCCCATCGCCGCCTCGATGAAGGACCAGACCACCCGGCCGAGGTCGGCGCCCGGGTCCACCTGGTAATACCGCGCGATGTCCACCCGAAGCCCTGGATCCAGGCCCGCCCACCAGCCGGCCAGGGTTTCGTTGTCGTGCGTGCCGGTGTAAACGATGCAGGAGGTCGGGAACGTATGCGGCTGGTGCGGGTTGTCGGGCAAGCCGTCGAAGCCGAACTGCAGGATTCGCATCCCGAACAACCCGTTGGCGTCGCGCAAGTCGTGCACGTCCTGATCGAGGGTGCCCAGATCCTCGGCCACGAAAGGCAGCGACGGAAACTCCCGCGTCAGCACGTCGAAGAATGCCTGACCCGGGCCGGCGACCCAACGTCCGTCACGTGCGTCCGCCGCATCGGCAGGGACTTCCCAATACGCCGACAGTGCCCGGAAATGATCGATGCGCACGATGTCCGTGAGCTGCAGGCACCGACGCAGCCGCTGGACCCACCAGCGAAACCCGTCCTGCGCCATCAGGTCCCAGCGGTAGAGCGGGTTCCCCCACAGCTGACCCGTCTCGCTGAAGTAGTCCGGTGGGACGCCCGACTGGGCCAGGAACGCGCCGTCGCCGTCCAGCCGGAACTGCTCCTGGTTGAGCCAGACATCGGCAGAATCGTGATTGACGTAGATCGGCAGATCCCCCACTACGCGCAATCCCTTGAGATTGGCGTGCGCCCGGAGCGAGGACCATTGCAGGTCGAAGAAGAAGAACAACGCCTCCCACACCGCGATGCGGTCGGCCAATTGCTGCCGCGACGCGCTCACCGCCGCCGAATCGCGGGTCCGCAACAGTTTTGGCCACTGCCACCACGGCGCGTCGTCGAACTCCTCCTTCAACGCGAAGAAGTGCGCCGTGTCCGCGAGCCAGAATTCCTCGGTCCGGAATTGCTCCAGCCGTTCGCGCCAGGGATGACCATGGTCGGCGAGCAAGGCCTCGGCCGCCTCCAGCAGCTGCGGGCGTTTGGTCCGCGCCAGATCCGCGAACGGCACCCGCGCGTCGGTGGCGTCCTCGTGCAGCACCGGTTGCGCCAGCAGGCCGGCACTGTGCAGGTGGGCGAGGTCCACCAACCACGGATTACCGGCGAACGCCGAATAGCTGAAGTACGGGGAGTCGTACTGCCCGTTCGGGGTCAGCGGCAGGATCTGCCAGATCCCCGCACCGGTGCTGGCCAGCCAGTCGACGAACCCGTACGCCTCGGCGCCGAGGGTGCCGATGTCCTCGC
>JBBQJM010000050.1:0-12546 GCA_038325895.1 Mycobacteriales bacterium | reverse complement strand
GTGGCTGCAGCGGGTCGCCGTGCTGAACCGGCCGTTCGACGGCTTCCAGAACGCCACGGCCTACCGGTTGAAGCAGGGCGACGAGGCGGGCGAGCCGGTCACCAGGATCCTGCCGCGGGCGCTGATGGTGCCGCCGGGCTTCCCGGACTTCATGAGCCGGGTGCGCATCGTCGACACCGGCCGGCACCTGCTGACCGGGCGTGCCTGGTCCGGTTGGGGCCCCATCGCCAGGGTCGAGGTGAGCACGGATGGCGGTGCGACCTGGGGCAACGCCGCACTCGACCCGGTTGACCCGGGAGCAGGCCGCTGGGCCTGGCGGAAATGGTCCTACGAATGGGCCGCTATGACCGAAGGCACGACCGAATTGCTCTGCAGGGCAACGGATCAGCTCGGTCAGGTGCAGCCCGTCGAGCAGCCGTGGAACCGGCAGGGGATGGCGAACAACATGGTGCAGCGCATCCCGGTGCTGGTCCGCGGCAGCTGACCGTCACAGGCTCAGGGCTGGTACATCTCGGTCACCTCGGTGATCGCACCGTCGGTCACGACCAGCCGATACGGCCTGGAGCTACCGGTGGGCGTGGTGATCCGGTTCGCCAATGCGGTCAGATCGCCGGACACCGGATTGTTCCCGTCCAGTGTCGTGACGACCACCTCAGGGCTGATCGTGACGACCCGCAGAGCCGGGTTCACGTTCCGGAAGTAGTAGCCCGTGCACCAGTTGTCGCCCATCTCCAGTGGAACGCCATCCTCGATGCAGGCCTGCCGCGCGGCGGCACCGGTGAACCAGTCGATCTTGTCCAGCGTCAGTTGTGACTGCGGTACGTCGACGGCGCGGATGTAGCCGTACACCTCACCGCTCAGGTCGGTGGGCAGCACGGCCGGCCCGGTAGGTCCCGGCTCCTGCGAACCAGGAACCTGCGAACTCGGCTCCGGCGAACTCGGCTCGAAGGATGGCGGCGTGGTTGTGGACGATTCGGCCGGCGTCGGGGTCACCGTGACAGAGTTCGGTGCTGTGGGCGACGGCGATGCCGTTTCAGATGTGGACGATGCGGTCGTGGCAGCCGGGTTTGCGGCGCCCGGCGTTGACGTACTGCACCCGGTCATCACGGCCAGGGGGATGATTGCGAGGAAGGCCACCAGCGAAGTACGACGGGTTGTGTTCATCTTTTCCGCCTCCACCATCAATGACGTCCAGCCGGCGAGAACGTTCCTTGGGTCACCCGTTCGATTCACCGTGCTCCGTCGCGGGCGCCGCGAGCACGCGGAGCATCGGTGTCAGACGGCCTTGGAGGCCAGTTCCAGCAGCGCGTCGACCGCGGCGGCGCCACCGAGCCCGGACACCCCGCCGCCGCGCCTGGTGCCGGCACCTGCCAGCAGGACCCGGTGGCTCCCAGGGATCTGCACGCCGTATCGCTGTGCCGGGGTGTCGGCGGGGTCATCGTCACCCAGCCACGGCCAGCTCAGATCACCATGGAAGATGTTCCCTCCCGGCATCCCGACCGCTGACTCCACATCCAGCGGTGACGAGATGTCAACGCAGGGTTGGCCGTTCGCGTCGCGAGCCAGGCAGTCCCGCAGCGGTTCGGCGAGATGGACCTGCAGCGCGCCGAGCGCAGCCCCGGCCGCGCGCAGCCGGCTGGCCTGCGGATTCGCCCGGAAGAGCGCGTCCGGAGTGTGCAGGCCGAAGATCGTCAGCGTGGCGCCGTCGAACCCGTTCAGGATGGTCGGGTCGGTCAGCGAATGGCAGTACACCTCGCTGGGCAGTACCGCCGGCAACGAACCACCGGCAGTGATCGAGTGCGCCGCCTGGAGATCCCACAAACCCTCCTCCAGGTGCACGGTGCCGGCGAACGCCATGGCCGGATCGGCGCCGGAGGCCAAGCGGGGCAACCGGTTCAGCAGCAGGTTGATTTTCATCTGGGCACCGATCGGCACCACCGGTTCGCGGCCGCACCAGCCGTCGATCACTGCGGGTGCCACCGCTGCCAGCACATATGTTGCTACCCAGGAGGTCTCGCTACCGTCGGCAGCCCTGCCGGCGATCGTCACCGAATCAGCGGTCTCGTCAACCGCGATAACCTCGACGCCACAACGGATATCGATGCCCAGCTGCCGCGCACGGTCGGTCAGCTGGTCGGTCAGCGCCCCCATCCCGCCGACCGGTACCAGCCATTCCCCCGTTCCCCTGCCGATCAGGTGATACAGGAAGCAGCGGTTGGCCAGCAGGCTCGGGTCGAACAGTGAGGTGTGCGTGCCGATCAGCGCATCGGTGGAGACGACGCCGCGCACCGTGTCGTCCTCAAACCTGCGGACAATGGCCTCGCCGATCGGCTGCTCCACCAGGTCGGTCCAGATCTGTTCTCCCGCAGCGGCAATGGCCGATTCCTTGACCTGGGCTCGGCGGCGCAGCGGGCCATTCAGCGCCGGCGCCACGGCCCGCGCGAGGTCGGCCACTTCGCCGTAGAACTGTTGCCAGGCGAGGAAATCGTCGCCTGAGCCGGTGACCTCCGCGAAGGAAGCCTCGGTCGCAGCGCCGGGCCGGCGCTCCACCAGCAGGCCGGTGGCCCGCCCGTCGCGCTTGACCGGGGTGTAGGAGGACACCGCGCGCGAGGCGAGAATGACCTCGATGCCGAGCCGGCGGATCAGCTCGTCGGGCATCAGCGCGATCAGGTACGAGTAGCGGCTGAGCCGGGCCGGGTGCGGTGGGAACAGCACCTCACCGACGGTGGCACCTCCGAGATGGTCCGCCCGTTCCAGCACCGTCACCCGCCGCCCGCACTGAGCAGCCAGGATGGCCGCCACCAGACCGTTGTGCCCGCCGCCGACCACCACCACGTCTGCCTGATTCACCGGCGATCACTCCCTGTCTGGCCGCCACCTCGTCGTGGGACCTCGGTCGGCCCATTCTGCGCTGCCGGTAGCGGCGCTATCGCAGGAGGCGCACCGTGATGGGCAGATCGAGAACTGCCCAGGCTCGATCTGCGGCGAGAACCTCCGGCGGCCGAGGCGTCACTCGCCACCTCGCGTCAGCGTCATTCAGCAATCGCGGCCGCCCGCCGCTCAGCGAGCAGTTCGTCGACCAGGGACCGCTTTCGCCGAACGGAATCTCCGAGCGCGCGGAACTCACTGACCGCGACCCTGAGCGCTCCACCACGAAGGTGATTCCCGTCGAGTCGAACGCGCCGTCGATCCCCCGCTGTCAATCCGAGAGCGGTACGCAGCTGAGCGGGGATGATCATGCGCCCGCGCTTCCCGAGCACAACCGTGAAGATCATGACCACGGCCTGGCACGACAGCGGCACCGCCCTGAAGGACAGGCGCGGCTACCGCGCGGCGCTGATAGCCATCGCCCGGTCGTACTCGGTGTCGAACCGGTCCAGCACGGCCGGCCACGCGGTCGGCGGCTGGGTGGTCCGGTTGTGCTCAGCGATCCGCCGGCGCAACGCGCTGTCCCGGGAGATCTCCACCAGCGCATCGATCATGCCGGGATCCCCGTCGGTCAGCAGTCCCTCGCGGCGGTCCTGCACGAACTCGGTGATCCCCGTTCCCAGCATCGCCAGCACCGGCAGACCCGCGCACCTGGCCTCGAGGGCGGCGATCCCGAAGGACTCCAGGAACGCCGGCGCGATGAACAGATCGGACCGGGAGTAGATCTCCTTCAGCGACGACCGGTCCACCCGACCGGCCAGGGTGACGGTGTCCGTCATTCCGTGCTTGGCGATGAACCGGCGCATCCGCGGCATCAGCTTGCCGTCTCCGAAGACCGTCAGTCTGAGGGTCAGCTCCGGCGGCAGTCGCCGTTGCGCTGCCAGCACCATGGCCAGCAACTGCAGCGGGCGCTTGCGCACTGACAACCGCATGGTGGCCACCGCATGCACTACCGCGGGATCATGCTCTGTGGCCGGCACGGCCCAATCGTTCGGATCCAGCCCGTTGGGCAGCACCGCGACGGGCACCCCGGTCCGCTGGCGGAGCGGCGCCGCCGCGGCCTCGCTGACGGCGGTGAGCGCCAACTGCCGCGCGATGGCCGGCGACGTCCAAGGCGTCAGGATGGTCGGCAAGCGGAAGGCCGGACGCAGGCAGTGCACCGTGACCACCACCGGGAAACCCAGTTTCAGGCCAACCCGCACCCCCGCTGCGGCGAACGGCGAACCCACCCCGGCATGTACGTGCACGACATCGAAGTTGCCGCGGCGCAGCGCCTTCGCGATCGGCCGGGAGGGCAGCGGGTTGTTGGCGATCTCCGCGGGGATGGGCAGGCCGGATCTGTGGACGGGCATCGGGAACTTCATCGACGCGAGCCGCCGCGGCAACGGGGTCGCGGTGATGACCTCGGGCTCCAGGCCGGCCAACAGTTGGCGCCGGGTGAGGTCGTTGACCTGCATCTCGATGCCGCCGAGGCGGGGAACGAAGCAGTCGGAGACGTGCGCGATCCGCACTGTCCCACCCGCTTCCCGGCTCACTCCAATTCTGCGACATGCTAACCCTGTGGCCCACACGGTGGTCTTCTTCCACGCCCATCCGGATGACGAGGCGCTGCTCACGTCCGGCACGATGGCCAAGCTCGCCGCGTCGGGTCACCGGGTGGTGCTGGTGGTCGCGACGGCAGGGGAGAGCGGCCTCGCCGCGGACCGGTTGCGGTCAGCAGGTCGGCTCGGCGAAACCAGGACCGCAGAGCTACGGGCCTCGGCGGATGCGGTGGGCGTCACCAGGGTCGAGTTGCTCGGCTACGCGGACTCCGGATTGGCCACGGAACCGACGTCACCGCCGCCGGCCGGACGGCTGCCGCGGCTGGCCGACGCCGACCTCACCGCCGCGGCCGAGCGGGTGGCGGAGATCCTCACCGAGGAAGGAGCGTCGGTGCTGACCACCTACGACGCGAACGGCGGGTACGGCCACCCCGACCATGTCGCCGTTCACCGCATCGGCGGCCTGGCCGCGCAACTGGCCGGCACACCGGTGGTGCTGGAGGCGACGGTCCCGCGAGATCGCCTGCTGGCCGCGGCTCAGGTGGTCAACCGGGTGTTGCCGCCGTCGCGCCGGGTCGATCTGCGGCCCTGGGAGCGGGCGTACTCGGCGTCGGCGGACGTCACCCACTGCGTCGACGTGCACCGGCAGGCCGGCGCCCGTCGGGCATCCATGCGGGCGCACGCCAGCCAGGCCACCGCGGACAGCGGGCCGCGCACGCTGGGCGTCTTCACCCGCATCCCGTCACCGATCTTCGGGTGGGTGTTCGGCCGCGAGTGGTACCGGCAGGCCGACATCACCGTCCCGGACCGTCGCTACCCCAGCGTCTTCGCCACTCTCTGACCGTCCCGTGACTGTCCCCGGGTCAGCGGTCACTGCTCGGCGGCCAGTCCCCCGGGGGTTGGCTGATTGACCGCTCGCCCCGGCGCATCGGGGGCGTCCGCCCCGCCGTCAACGGCTGGAGTCGCTTGGCCACGCCGCCCCCACAGCCACACCAGCCAGGCGGCGATCCCGAACGGGATCTCGATGACATGCGTGAAGATCGAGAACAGCAGCACCCCGCTCGCCGCCTGCGCGGGATCGCCGCCCAGCGCGACCAACAGCGCCACCGATCCGGCCTCGACCAGCCCGAGTCCACCAGGCGTGACCGGGATGGAGGTCAACAGCCGGCCCAACGCGAACGCGGCCAGCATGGAACCCATACCGATCACCAGCCCGCAGCTGGCCAGGCAGATCCAGAACATGGCGAAGTAGACGGTGAAGTAGCCCAGTGTGCCCAGCGTCATCGAGAGCCACCCGGTGCGCACCACGCTGCGGGTTTCCTCCCGCAGATGGGCCACGGCCACATCCCAGCCCAGCTTTCGCGGGCGGCGAAACAGCCGGAGCACGGCCTCGGCGCTGCTCTCGATCCACCCACCCACCCTGCGCGCGGCACCGGGACTGACCAGTACGGTGACGAACACGGCCAGGATCGCCAAAAGGGTCAGCACCCCGACCAGCGCGGTGTTCCGCAGGCTCGGGCTGACGGTGCCGCCCTCGATGAGCAGGGCGGCCAACCCGATCATCGGCACCAGCACCTTGCCGGCGGTGGCGAAGACGCCACCCAGCACGATCGATATCCCAATGGCGCCGCGGGAGAACCCCCAGGACCGGCAGATGGCGTACGTCGCGCCGATGGCGAGCGCGCCACCAAAGGGCAGCGTGTTGGCGACCAGCGAACCGCAGAGATTGACGATCAACGCCCGGGGGTGCGAAATGCCGGGCAACGCGCCGGTGATGGTGAAGGTGAACATTGCCAGGGCCGAGAGCTGCAGCACGGCGAGCAATGCCAGCAGTCCGGGATGCAGCTCCTTCATGGGGGCGACGATCTCCGTCCACCCCACGCCGGCGACCCGGGGCAACCCCCAGATCAGCAGCGCCACCGCGATGGCCAGCGAGCCGACATCGCGAACGATGCGGATCCACGTGTTGCGGCGCCGCCACCACGGCTGGGTCGTCACCTCCTGCTGCACCTCGCCAGATTCTCACGGTCGACGGGTCCGAGGTGGTGTCCATTTCCGCGATCCGCCCGAAAGGCGGCCGCATCCGGCCCGCCGAACCGCTGCGGCCAGCGAAAAGTCCGACAGTCGGTGCCGCCGTCTACCGTGACCATCGTGCCCCCGACGACCGCCGCCGCCGCCGCGATCACCAGCATCCACGGTCCGGGCGGTAACGGTGATGCGCGGCTGCACGAGCCCCGACACTCCGGCAGCAGTCACTGGCTCCGCCGGCTGTGGAGGTACTGCTGGCGGCATCCAACGGTCACCCTGATGGCCGGTCTTGCGGCGGTCGGTGGCGTCGGATTGGGCGCGCTCACCCCACTCCTGACGCAGGTGGCGGTCGACGACGCGACCAGCGGCAGCACCGCCGGGCTGGAGTGGATCATCGCCGGGCTGGTCGGCCTCGCCCTCGTCCGGTTCGGCTCGTCGTTCCTGCGCCGGTGGGCCGGCGGCAGGCTGTCGTTGGACGTGCAGCACGACATGCGGCAGGACCTGTTCGGTTCCCTCCAGCGGCTGGACGGTTCCGGGCAGGACAGGCTGCGGACCGGGCAGGTGGTGTCGCGGGCCACCACCGATCTGCAGATGGTGCAGTCGCTGCTGGCCATGGTCCCGCTGACGGCCGGCCAGGTGGTGCTGTTCGTCGTCTCGCTGGCGATCATGATCGCGCTCTCCCCGCTGCTGACACTCACCGCATTGCTGGTGGTCCCGGCGGTCGTGGTGGTCACCAGGGCGACCCGGGTCGTGCTCTTCCCCGCGACCTGGGCTGCGCAGCAGTCGGCCGCCGAGGTGGCCGAGATCGTCGAGGAGGACGTCACCGGGGTCCGGGTGGTGAAGGGCTTCGGCCAGGAGGACCGCGAGGTCCAGCGGCTGCGGTCGGCGGCGAAGCGGCTCTACGCCAACCGCATGCGGGCGGTGCGGATGACGGCACGGATCGCCCCGACCATGCAGGCGCTGACCGCGCTCGGCCAGGTCGGCGTGCTGGCGCTCGGCGGCTACCTGGCGCTGAACGGGGCCATCACCCTGGGCACCTTCCTGGCCTTCACCCTGTACCTGGCCCAGCTGGTCGCCCCCACCCGGATGTTGACCATGCTGCTGGTCACCGCGCAACAGGCAAGGGCATCGGTCGAGCGGGTCCTGGAGATCATCGACTCGCTGCCGGTGATCACCGAGCCGGCCGACCCGCGGCCGCTGCCGGCCGGGGGGCTGGGCGTGGAGTTCGCCGGCGTGTGCTTCGGGTACTCACCGGACGACCCCGTGCTGCGCTCGTTCGACCTGCGGGTGGATCCCGGCTCCACCGTTGCGCTCGTCGGTGCCTCGGGCTCCGGGAAGTCGACGGTGTCGTTGCTGCTGCCCCGCTTCTACGACCCCCAGGCCGGGACTGTCCGGGTCGGCGGGGTGGATCTGCGCGAGGCCGGGATGTCCGACCTGCGGCGGAGCGTCGGGGTGGTGTTCGAGGAGGCGTTCCTGTTCTCCGACACCATCGCGGCCAACATCGGTTACGGCCGGCCGGACGCCACCGACGCGGACATTCGAGCCGCGGCCAGGGCAGCGGAAGCGACGGGATTCATCGAGGCGCTGCCCCAGGGCTTCGGGACCGTCATCGGCGAACGCGGGTTGACCCTGTCCGGCGGGCAACGGCAGCGATTGGCGCTGGCCAGGGCGTTGATCACCGACCCTCGGGTGCTGGTGCTGGACGACGCGACCAGCGCGGTGGATCCGGTGACGGAGGCGGCCATCCACGCCACGCTGCGTCGGGTGACCGCCGACCGGACCACGATTCTGATCGCCCATCGCCGTTCGACGCTCTCGCTCTCCGACACGATCGCGGTGGTCGCCGCCGGCGAGGTGGTGGATGTCGGCACCCACGACGAGCTGACGGTGCGCTGTGCGGCCTACCGTGCGCTGCTCGGCACGGATCTGGCCGAGCCGACGGACGCGGACACCGAGCGGCGGGCGGACGTCGTGCTCAACGGCGACGTTCTACCAGCAGAGGCGGTCGCCGGTTCGGCGGGCGCGACAGCTCCGCAGCCGTTTGCTGCGACCGTTTCGCCTGCCCCCGGACCGGACGGCATCACACGGGAACTGTGGCCTGACGTCGATCAAAGCGCGGCGGGCTCCCCGGACGACCGCTCGGCCACGGTCGCCGCGGCGGCCGACCGCGCCGGGGCCGGAGGCGGCGGGGGCTGCGGCGGGGGCGGCGGCACGGCCGGCGGTATCGGCGGCTTCCTGGGCGCCGCGCCCGCGACCCCGGAACTGATGGAGCGGGTCGCCGCGCTCCCGCCGGCGACAGAAGACCCCAAGGAAACGCCGTCCGATGGGTTGCCGTTCTCACTGGCTCGCACCCTGCGCCCGGTGCGCGGCCTGTTGATCGTGGCCCTGATCCTGGTGTCGGCGGACGCGCTGGCCGGCCTGATGGTGCCCGTGCTCATCCGGTACGGAGTGGACAACGGCGTGTCCGCAGGTGCGATCGAGGTGGTCTGGGGCGCGGCCCTGGTCTGCCTGGCGGTGGTCGGCGCCGACTACCTGATCCAGCGGTGGCAGCTGCAGGTGGCGGGGCGGGCCGGTGAGACCGTGTTGTACGACCTGCGCCTGCGCGAGTTCGCACACCTGCAGCGGCTGGGGCTCGACTTCTACGAGCGGGAGATGGCCGGCCGGATCATGACCCGGATGACCACCGATGTGGACGCGCTGTCCGCGTTCCTGCAGACCGGTCTGGTCACCTCCGTCGTGTCACTGGTCACCTTCGTCGGGATCGCCGTGGTGCTGGCCGCCATGGACCTTGGCCTCGCGCTCATCGCGTTCGTCGCGCTGCCGTTCGTGGTGGTCGCGACCGTGCTGTTCCGTCGGTACTCTTCCCGCGCGTACAACGACGCCCGGGAGAAGGTCGGCATCGTCAACGCCGACCTGCAGGAGAACGTCGCCGGATTGCGGGTGTCGCAGGCCCTCGGCCGCGAGCAGACCAACGCCGACGGCTTCGCCGCGCGCAGCGACGCCTACCGCCGGTCCCGGATGCGGGCCCAGACCGCGATCTCGATCTACTTCCCGTTCGTCGCGTTGCTGTCCGAACTGGCTGCGGCCGCCGTGCTCGGATCGGGGGTGCAGCGGGTGGTTGCCGGGACGCTGACCGTCGGCACACTGATGGCGTTCGTGCTCTACCTGGACTCGTTCTTCACCCCGATTCAGCAGCTGTCCCAGGTCTTCGACTCCTACCAGCAGGCGCAGGTCGGCCTGCAGCGCATCGGGCAACTGCTGGACACGCCGACGTCCACCCCGCCGGCGACGAACCCGTTGCCGGTCGGCGCACTCGCCGGCGACATCTGGGCGCAAGCGGTCAAGTTCCGATACGCGACGGCCGATCACCCACGAAGCGCACCCGGAACCGGCGCCCCACCGACCCCAACAGCACCGACCGAGGCCGCCGCGCTCGACGGGGTCGACCTGCGCATCGCCGCCGGCCAGACCGTGGCGGTGGTGGGCGCTACCGGGGCGGGCAAGTCCACGCTGATCAAACTGATCGCACGGTTCTACGACGTCACGTCGGGCGCGCTTCTGGTCGATGGCACCGACGTTCGCGACTTCGACCTCGGGGCCTACCGCCGGCGGCTCGGCGTGGTCCCGCAGGAGCCGCACCTGTTCAGCGGAACGGTCCGCGACAACATCGCCTACGGACGACCGGGCGCATCCGATGCCGAGGTGGAAGCGGCGGCAAGGGCGGTCGGCGCGACCGCTGCGATCGCCGGACTGGCGGGCCGTTTCCGGCACCCCGTCACCGAACGCGGCAAGAACCTGTCCGCCGGCCAACGCCAGCTCATCTCCCTGGCCCGCGCCGAACTGGTGAACCCGGACATCCTGCTGCTGGACGAGGCGACGGCCGCATTGGACCCGGCGGCGGAGGTGGCCGTGCTCGCCGCCACCGACCGGCTGTCCCGAGGACGCACCACCGTGGTTGTCGCGCACCGGCTCACCACCGCGGCCCGCGCCGATCGGATCGTGGTGATGGAACACGGCCGGATCGCCGAAACCGGGCGTCACGAGGAACTGCTCGCACGAGGCGGCGCATACAGCAGGCTGTACGCGGAATTCAGTTCCGCAGGGGATGCTGCGCCGGTGCCGCAGGTGGCACAGTGAGGAAACATCGTGCGCCGTTGAACGTTGCCGATCGACCACTGGCGGATCCCAATGGAACCTGCCGACGCACATCACGCCGCGTGTTTGGTGCGGAGCGTTAGCCTGGTTTCATATCACCCTCGAAGCTCAGAACAGGCGGAGAACGACCGTGTCGTCAGCCACCGTGCCGGAATTCGGTCCCAATGATTGGTTCGTGGAGGAGAAGTACCAGCAGTTCCTCGCTGATCCCGAAAGCGTGGACCCGATCTGGCGCGACTTCTTCTCGGACACGGGCTCCGGGATCAGAGGCGCTGAAACGGTGGCAGGCAATGGCAAGCCGACGGCCGATCCGGCCGCCGAGAACCCGGTGAGCGCGACCGCGTCGGGGTCAGGGACCGCGGGCACCGCGGCGGGAGGCACGAGCGCTGGGAGCACCACGACTGCGTCCGCTCCGCCGGCCTCCTCGCGGGCCGTCCCACCTCCTCCCCCGCCGCCGAACCGTCCGTCCGCGAAGGCCAACCAGACAACGGAGCCGGCACCGGCAGCCGCCGTCAACGGCACCGCCGAGAACGCCTCGGCCAAGCCTGCCCCGGCCCAACCGAAGTCGGGAATGACGAATTCGCCACCCCCGCCGCCCGCACGGGCCGGCGGGAAGGAAGCTGTCGACGCCCCCCAGGCCACCAGCCGGCCGACCCGGCCCACCACCACCGCCACCCCCGACGACATGGTTGCGGCCAAGGCGGCGAAAGCCGCGAAGGCCGCTCAGGACGCGGAGGGTTCCGGCGAGACGGCCGCACCGATCCGCGGCGCTGCGGCGACCGTGGTGAAGAACATGACGTCCTCGCTGGAGGTCCCGACAGCCACCTCGGTGCGCGCGGTGCCGGCGAAGTTGATGGCGGACAACCGGATCGTGATCAACAACTTCCTCAAGCGGAATCGCGGCGGGAAGATCTCGTTCACCCACCTGATCGGTTACGCCATCGTCCGGGCGATCGCCGACTACCCGAGCATGAACCGGCACTTCGCGGTGGTCGACGGCAAGCCGACGATCGTCACACCGGCACACGTCAACCTCGGTCTGGCGATCGACCTGCCGGGCAAGGCCGGCAGCCGCAACCTCGTCGTGGTGCCCATCAAGGGCGCCGAGACGATGAGCTTCACCCAGTTCTGGAGCGGCTACGAGCAGATCGTTCGCAAGGCCAGGGCCGGTTCGCTGACCACTGAGGACTACGCGGGTACGACGATCTCGCTGACCAACCCGGGCGGCATCGGCACGAATCATTCGGTGCCGCGGTTGATGTCAGGGCAGAGCGCGATCATCGGCGTCGGCGCGTTGGAGTTTCCCGCCGCGTTCCAGGGCGCGAGCACCCAAACACTGTCCGACCTGGGCATTTCCAAGATCATCACGCTCACTTCCACCTACGACCACCGGGTGATCCAGGGTGCCGAGTCGGGTGAGTTCCTGCGGCGCATCCACCATCTGCTGATCGGTGAGGAAGGCTTCTACGACGAGGTCTTCACCTCGCTGCGGCTGCCTTACGAGCCGGTGCGCTGGGTGCAGGACCTTGACCAGGGCCGGGTCGGGTCACACATCGACAAGACCGCCCGGGTGCTGGAGATCATCGACGCGTACCGCACCCGCGGCCATCTGATGGCCGACACCGACCCGCTGAATTACCGGCAGCGCCGTCATCCCGACCTGGACGTGCTCTCGCACGGGCTGACCCTGTGGGATTTGGACCGGGAATTCCCGGTGGGCGGGTTCAACGACCAGCAGTTCATGAAGCTGCGCGACGTGCTGGGCGTGCTGCGCGATTCCTACTGCCGCACCGTCGGTGTGGAGTACATGCACATCATGGATCCGGCGCAGCGGCGCTGGATCCAGCAGCGTGTCGAGGTCAAGCACGAGAAGCCGCCGGTGGAGGAGCAGAAG
>JBBQJM010000049.1:0-12599 GCA_038325895.1 Mycobacteriales bacterium | reverse complement strand
CGAGTGGCGTGTCGCATTCGCCGGCAACCCATCCGGCGAGCAGGGTCTGCTGATTTCCGTTTCGCGTGGCGCCCTGCGAGCCGCCGGGGCTGCTCCGCAGTTGTATCGGCGACGAGTGCAACGCAGCGAGGCGCCATCTGGGCCCGGCAGACCCCGGACGAATATCCGGTGGTGACCACTTGCGACCGGACGCCCGGCTTTCTGGTTGGTGCACCGCGATCAAGCGGAGTCGCTCGCCGGATCTACGCCGTGGCGTCGACCAGATCCAGCATGAACCGAGCGGCGGCGGCCCGTTCGGCAACGATCCGGCGCAATTCCGGGGTCGGCGGCGAGGCGAGGTGCTCGCCAGGTATCGCCGACATGCCGGAGAAGATCAGCATCAGCAGCGCATGGGTGCGCCGCACTCGCGCGGCGTCGACATCACAGCCCTCCCGGCGCAGCCCTTCGACATATGCTGCGGTGCAGGTCTTCTCGTTGCGATTCAGCTCCTCGGCCGGGCTGCGGCCCAGTTGCACGTCACCGATCAGCAGTTGGCCGAGGTCGAAGCCGAACGGCTGCGGCATCCAGAAGCCGAAATCGATCAGTACCAGCTCGTCGGAGTCCGGCCTGACCAGGATGTTGTTGGTACAGGCATCGCCGTGCGAGGCGCCGACCGGCATCTGTTCGACCTCGTCGACATAGCGCGGGAGCTGATCGGCGGCGGCGAGCAGTCGGTGACGGAGGTCTGCGTCGAAGGCCGGGGCGATGAGTGGGTGCTGCCAGATCTCCTCGCCGCGGAGCATTGGCAGGATCTGCTGGGACAGCCGGCCATTCAGGTAGCCGCGGACGGGGCGGCCGTCCGGGTTCGAACCGATGCCGGCGAGCTCCCGGACCGCGGGGCTCGCCGCGAGCCGGCCGAGCAGGTAAGCCGCACGCGCCAGGTGCTGCTCGGTCCAGATCCGCGGAACAGTGGGGATTTCCTCCAGCCAGACCGCGGCCGACTTCTCGTCCAGATCCCGGACCGCGACCGCTCGGGGCATGGTCAACCCGTCGGGCAGCCGGTCCCTCAGGTCGGATCGGTAGATCAGCGGCTCCGTCCGCCACGGCACGCTGGCCTCCGCGCTCTCGCGGAAGTCCGGCGGAACGGCCGCGAACAGCGGCGATCGGGCCCACGACTGCACGTGCTTGACGAAGAAGCCGAAAGTACCGACGCCATTGGGCGTCCGGGCCTCCCCGCGCAACCAGTACCGACCGGCCGTGGTGATCGCTTCGAGGTCGTAGGGAACCACTTCCGCGCGGGAGTGCAGAATTTCTACGGCGGCGGGGCTCTCGCCAAGCCAGCCGGCCACAATCCCGGCCAGTTCGGCGTCACTGACATCGGCGGCTCCGAGAACGCTGCGGTCGGACATCTGAACCACCATCTCCACCACCCAACAGGAAAGCAGCTTTCCTACTTGATAGAAGGTAAAGTAGCTTTATGACTTCCGTCAAGGGTTTCGTGCCGAGAACCGAGTGGCACGCCGCGCTGCTGATGGGCCTGATGCTGCGTCAGGTGCACGAGGTATTCGCGGCGGAAGACTGGAAGGGCCTGCGGCAGTCGCACTTCCGGGTCATCTCCTCGGTGCCCCCGGAGGGCATCACCATCACCGAGCTCGGCGACCGGGTCGGTATGACCAAACAGGGCTGCGGCCAGTTCGTCACCCAACTCGTGGAGAGCGGTCACTTGCGAATCCAACACAGTCCTGCCGACCGACGGACCCGGATCGTGCACCGCACGGCCGCCGGCAACCGGACCATCGCCGCGGTGACGGCGCGGAACCTGCGGCTCGAGCAGGACTGGGGGGAGCGGGTCGGGCATGAGCGGTATCGGGTGTTCCGCGAGGTGCTGGAGGAGCTCGCGATGAGTCGTTGACCGCCCGGTCGCAGGCCTGGGTCAGAATACCGCGAGCGCGACAACGCCTCCGCGCGCGCGAAAGTCCTCGAAGGAGCGTGCGATGCCGGACGGCCTCGGAATGTTCACAATCCTGAACGAGTTGCATCACGCCATCGAGGACCGCTGGCACCGGCAGCAGAATTAAGCGCCGATGACGGGAACCTTCCGCCCCCAGCCGCTCGATCTCAACCTCGCGGTGCATGCCGACATATCAGGCGAGGACGAGCCCTCGGACTTTCTCCGCAAGACTTCGTCACCCGTGAAAGTGCAGGGTGGTCGATACTGGGTGACGTGCTGATCCGCGAGAACTTCCGTGAATACCTTGATCACCTGCTGCATGACGGCTACTCGGTCCGGCATGACGCCCACGGCTCGGACCCCGACCTGATCGATCCGGGCGGCAACCCGGTCGAGACATGGCAGGAGGACTACCCGTACCAGGAGCGGCTCGATCGCGACGTCTACGAGGCCGAGAAGTACGCCCTGCAAATCGAACTGCTGAAGTTCCAGTACTGGGTGCAGGACACCGGCGGCAAGCACGTCATCGTGTTCGAGGGACGGGACGCTGCCGGCAAAGGCGGCACCATCAAGCGGTTCATGGAACACCTCAACCCGCGCGCCGCGCGGGTCGTCGCTCTGACCAAACCCACCGAGACCGAACTTGGGCAGTGGTACTTCCATCGCTACATCACTCACCTGCCGACCGCCGGTGAGATCGTGCTGTTCGACCGGTCCTGGTACAACCGGGCCGGCGTCGAACGGGTGATGGGATTCTGCACCGACCAGGAGTACGAGCGCTTCCTGCGGCAGGCCCCGCAGTTCGAGGAGATGCTCGTCGAGAGCGGCTTCTCGCTGACCAAGCTGTGGTTCTCCGTCACCCTGGCCGAGCAGCGGACCCGGTTCGCGATCCGGCAGATCGACCCGGTCCGCCGGTGGAAGCTCTCGCCGATGGACATCGAATCGCTCGATCGCTGGGATGCCTACACCGCGGCGAAGGAGTCGATGGTGACGAACACCGACACCGATCACGCGCCGTGGACGTCCATCAAGAGCAACGACAAGAAGCGTGCCCGGATCAATGCCATGCGCTTCTTCCTGAACCAGTTCGAGTACGAGGACAAGGACACCTCCGTGGTGTACCCGGCCGACCCGCTGGTGGTGCTGCGCGGGCGCGATTCCGTCCGGGATTGAGCGCTCAGAACTGATCGGCTGCGCGGGTGCCCCAAGGCCGTCAATTGCTCCGCCGTTGGGGTTCCATCGTCGCGGCCTTGCTGCCAGGCTGACACCCGACACCGACACCGACACCGACGCCCCGACCGCCACCGCGTCCGAGGAGGCCGCCCCATGCCCACCCGATCCGAACCCTGGCCCGCGGGAACCCCCTGTTGGGTCGATCTCGGAGCGCCGGACGTCGCGGCGTCCACCGCTTTCTACGGCGCGGTGCTGGGCTGGTCGTTTTTCGACAGCGGCGAGGAGTTCGGGCACTACAACATCTGCCAGGTGAACGGCCATGCCGCAGCCGCGATCGGGCCGAAAGCAGGATCCGAGCCAGCCCACCGCGTGGACGGTATACCTGGCCAGCGATGACGCCGACGCCACGGCAGCGGCGATCACCGCGAACGGCGGCACCGTGCTCGCCGATCCGTTCGACGTCCCCGGCAACGGCCGGATGACCGTGGCGATGGACCCGGCCGGCGCCGCGTTCGGGGTGTGGCAGGCGGTTGGCACCATCGGCGCCGAGATCTACAACGAGCCGGGCGGTTTGACCTGGGAGGACGCCAGGCTCACCGATCCGGATGCGGCACGCGCGTTCTACACCGCGGTGTTCGGGTACACCTACCAGGACCTGAGCGGAGCTCCGGGCGACTACACGACGTTCCACCTGGGCGGGGATCCGCTGGGCGGCATGGGCGGCATGATGGGCGCGCCGGCCGGGACACCGTCGCATTGGGTCGCGTATTTCGCGGTGGCCGACACGGATGCGGCGGTTGCTGCTGCGACCGGTAGCGGTGGCGGCCTGCTGGGTGAGCCCATGGACACCCCGTTCGGACGGATGGCGTTCCTGACCGATCCCGACGGCGCGGTCTTCGCGCTCGCCGGACCGCCACCCAGCTAGCGACGTCTTCGCAATTTTACGAATAGCCACCCGCCCGGCGCGCTGTCGAGACTGGACAGGTCCGACATCGCCCTACCCGGGAGGTTCACCGTGCTGCCTCTGCCGTCCCGCCGCACCGTCGCAACGACCATGGCGCTGATCACCGCCGTCCCGCTCGCCCTTACCGGTGGTGGCAGCGTCGCCTCCGGTGGCACGACGCGTGCACCAGCAACTCCGGCCGCGGTTGGTCACCGACTGGGAGCGGTCGGCGATCCGGACCATTTACACGGAGAACGCCTCGCCGGTCCCCCTCGGCGCGCTGTACCTGGGCTTCACCTCACTCGCGATGTACAACGCGGCGAGGCTCGCCGATCGTTGGCACGGCTCACCGGTGGCCGCGGCTGCGGTAGCCGCGCACGACGTACTCGCGGAGTATTTCCCGACCTCGGCTGTCGCCCTGCGGGCCGACCTGACGACCAGCCTGGGCGATACCAGAAGGGTGGGCGAAACAGGCGGGCAGGCGCACCGGCGACCGTGTCGCGACGCGACTGATCAAGAGCCGGAAGAACGACGGTCGCAACGACCCCTCGATCGTCTACACCAAGCCAGCCGCGCCGGGTGTCTGGCAGCCGGCGCCGGGGGGCACGATGGTCGCGCCATGGATCGGCTTCGTCGACCCTCTCGTCCTGCACCGCCCGCTCCCGCGAACGGTCCCGATCCGATCAGCAGCTTCGAATACGCGCCATGGACTACCAGGAGGTGAAGACGGCCGGCACCCTCGCCGGGGCCGACCGCACCGACCACCAGACCGATACGGCGCTCTTCTTCAACTCGAACTCCGCGATCATGGTCGCTGAGGCCTTGTTGCGGTACCTCGACGCCCATCCGCTGAGCCTGATGGACACCGCGCGGCTGTTCGCGGTGATGCACGCCGCCATGACCGACGCGGTGATCTCCTGTTGGCGGTTGAAGTACGACGTCGGGTTCTGGCGGCCATTCCAGGCGATCCACGGCGTAGACACCGACAAGAACGCGGCAACCATCGCCGACCCGAATTGGGCGCCGCTGATTCCCAACCCGTCGTACTCCGACTATGTCAGCGGTCACGGCTGCCTGACCGCGCCGGCCACCGAGACCATCCGGCGGACGCTGGGCGAAGAGACGTCGCTGAACCTGCACTCCTACAACACCAACGCGGATCGGGTGTATCCCAACCTGACGACCATCGAGTACGACGCGTTCCAGGCCCGCATCTGGGGGGGCCTGCATTTCCGGGATGCCATGGAGGATGCCTACGCCATCGGCCACCAGGCAGCCGACCTGGTGTCGGGCAAGCTTCGCTGACGGTCGCGGCCCGCGGGTGGTGTTCGTCCAGCCCGCTCCCAGGTAGCCGTAGCCGCCCGGCGACCATGCCTGGTCGGCGCTCCACGGGTCATCGGCCGCATCGAGATACGGTGCGCCACCCGCATTGACCCCCTGCCGGTAGGCGGGCGCCACGAGCGTCACCGTGAGTGGCACCGACGGCGTCCGGCCGGCGTTGGTGCTGATGTCCACCGCCCCGTTGTTCACCCCGGACGGGATGCCGGTGGCGTCGGCGCGGACGGTCAACGTCGTGCTCGCGCCCGGTGGGACCGCGCCCGTTGCCGGCACGGTCCACAGCCAGCTCTGACCGTCGGCGAGCGAGAAGTTCAGCGTCACAACGCTGGTGGAGCGATTGGCCAGGGTCACCCTGGCGGTCCGGAGTTGGCCGGCGTTGCCCAGGAAGGACACCGACGGCTGGCTCAGGGTGGCGATGGCGGTCGCGAGCGAGAAATCGTGGATCAACGACTGACCGGTGACGTCCCCCGCCTCGTCGCCATCCAGCACCAGATCCACCGTCGTGGCGGTCAAGCAGCCGCCGCCAGTGACCGTCAGCCGGTACGAGCCGAACGGCACGGCGGGAACAGATACCCGCCGGCGGCGTCCGTGGTCGTCGCCGGGATGGGGGTGCCCTCGACGGTGACTGTGGCATTGACGACCGGCCCGATCACGCTGCTGACCACCCCGCTCAGAGCGCCGGCCGGCGAAAGCGTCAACGCCGATTCCGTTGGATGGTTTGCCCCTCGGTGACCGCGACGGCTGCGGATTGTGGCTGATAGCCGAAGACCGACGCGGTGATCGTGTAGGCGCTGACGGGCACGACCAACGCGTACCTGCCGTCGACACCGGTGCTGCCGCTGGGGTCGAACGGTCCGCGGACGCCCACCCGCACGCCCGCGATCGGTGCGCCCGTAGCGGCGTCCGTCACCGCTCCGGTCCGGGTGCCGGCCGGTGCCCCCGGGGATTGGGTCACGGCAGCCAACGCGTCGAGGGTGCCCTCGCCCCAGACGTTGTTGTCGGCGCCGGTCCCGCCGCAGGTCAGGTCGGGGGAGTCGACGGCGCTCTGGTCGAGCAGCGCAACGGTGGCCCGGGACGTCGCCGACCAGGGTCGGTGGGCCGAGCAGGCGATCGAATTCTCCGGGATGGCTGTCGCATGCTGCCCTCCAGTTCCCACACGGACTGTAGCGGCATTTGTACCTAATGTGACCCACTGAATTTGCCCAGGTGCAGGCTTCGATGTCCGAAATCCACCTGATTGCAGGTCTGGCTGGCGGTCGGATCGCCCCGGCCGGGTGTCAGGCGCAATCGATGCAGATGGTCTGCCCGCCGGTGGTCGCGGCGATCCGGCTACGGTGCTGCACCAGGAAGCATGACGCGCAGGTGAACTCGTCGGCCTGCTTCGGGATCACCGGCATGGTCAGTTCTTCCCCGGACAGATCCGCACCGGGTAGCTCGATCGTCTCCCCGGTGTCAGTCTCGTCCAGATCGACGTCCGGGGACTGCGCTTCCTTGCGGGCCGTGGTGAGCGCATCCAGCGATTCGGTGTCGGCTTCCTCCGAGGTGCTGCGCCGGGGAGCGTCGTAGTCGGTTGTGGCCATGGTGAAAACCCCCAGGTGTCGTGCCACTTCCCTGGTTGACCGTCATGCCAACCGCATCGTGGCGAGCTATGGATCGAGTAACTCGGCTAAACCCCGCTTTGTGCCCCGTCGACGCTGCGGCATTGGGCCGTGGAGACCGACAGCCTACGCACAGGGACCAAACAGCAGTCACCTTTGGACAGCTGCTGCATGCTGATCGCCAGTTACTTGAACGCGTGCATCGTCGAATCAATTTCCCAGTCGCCAAGGAGACTGATGAACCGCCAACAGCAGCGCCCGCCGGCGACCTACGAGGGTCGCCCACTCGTCCGGCCCGATGACGAGATCGTCGACCAGGGACTCGGTTTCGATGTCGATACCCTGATGGGTCGGCGCCGGATGCTGCGGACCCTCGGCCTCGGCGTCGCCGCGATCGGATCGGCCGCCTGCGGCAGCAACGCGGTCAGCGGGCCGACGCCCAGCGCGGTGGCGACCGGTTCCACCGTTACCTCCGCGGCCGGTTCGTCCGCTTCGTCCGCGGCGGCTTCTTCCGCAGCGGGCCACGCGTCGGGCAGCGCAGCGCCGGTGGCGGCAGCGGCGGCGATCCCTGACGAGACGGCGGGGCCCTATCCTGGCGACGGTTCGAACGGGCCTGACGTCCTCGAGCAGAGCGGCATCGTCCGCAGCGACATCCGTTCCAGCATCGGCGAATCCAGCGAGACCGCCGAGGGTGTCCCGATGAACCTCGAGTTGACCATCACCGACATGGCCAATGGTGGCGTGCCGTTCGCGTGAGTGGCGGTGTATGTCTGGCACTGCGACCGCGACGGCGGATAGTCGATGTACTCGCAGGGCGTCCAGGACCAGAACTACCTGCGGGGTGTCCAGGTCGCCGACGCCAACGGCGTTCTTCGGCGACGACGGTGGCGTCAGTCAGCTCGCCACCGTGACGGGCGATGTCGCGACCGGTTACACCGTCAAGCTCGTCGTCGGGGTCGACACCACCACCCCTGCGGCCGGTGACGCCGGCGACGGGCCGGGCGGAATGCCACCGGGCCGCTGACAGCGCCATGAGCGGTGACCGTCAGCCGCCGGCCCGACTATGGTGTCCGTGCACGGATCCGGGCGGGTACGAAGGGGTTGTCAACATGTCCACCGAACCAACAACCGAGTCTTCAGCAACGGCTGGCTCGACAGAGACCATCGAATTCCAGGCGGAGGCGCGTCAGCTGCTCCAGCTGATGATCCATTCGATCTACTCGACCAAGGACGTCTTCCTCCGGGAGCTGATCTCCAACGGCTCCGACGCCCTGGACAAGCTGCGGCTGGCCGCCTACCAGGACAAGGACCTGGAGGTCGACACGTCCGACCTGCACATCTTGCTGGAGACAGACCCCGCCACGCGCACGCTGACCGTCCGGGACAACGGGATCGGGATGACCCGTGAAGAGGTCGTGGACCTCATCGGCACGATCGCCAAGTCGGGCACCGCGGAGGTGCTCGGCAAGCTGCGGCAGGCCCGGGAGTCCGGCGGTGGGTCAGAGCAGGCCAGCGCGGAGCTGATCGGGCAGTTCGGTGTCGGCTTCTACTCCAGCTTCATGGTCGCCGACCGGGTCGTGCTGGTCACCCGCAAGGCCGGCGCGCACACCGGGGTGCGGTGGGAGTCCAGCGGAGAGGGCACCTACACCGTCTCCGATGCCCCGGACGCGCCGCAGGGCACGTCGGTCACCCTGCACCTCAAGCCAGAAGACGTCGAGGACCAGCTGCACGACTTCGCGATTCCGGCGACGGTCCGCAGCATCGTCAAGCGCTACTCCGACTTCATCACCTGGCCGATCCGGATGGCGCCGGACAAGAAGCCGGGCAGCACAGACAGCACCTCCGGCACAGACGACACAGGCAGCACGGAGGACGCCGACGCAGCGGCCGAGCCCGTCATCGTCAACTCCCGGAAGGCGCTGTGGGCGCGCTCGCAGAGCGAGGTGTCCGAGGAGGAGTACGCGGAGTTCTACCACCACGTCAGCCACGACTGGCAGCCACCGCTGGAGACCATCCGGCTGTCCGCCGAGGGCACCTTCGAGTACCAGGCGCTGCTGTTCCTGCCCAGCCACGCGCCGATGGACCTGTTCATGCGGGAGAGCAAGCGCGGGGTGCAGCTGTACGTCAGGCGGGTGTTCATCATGGACGACTGCGAGGCGCTGATCCCTGAATACCTGCGCTTCGTCAAGGGCGTCGTCGACGCGAACGATCTGTCGCTCAACATCTCTCGGGAGATCCTGCAGCAGGACCGGCAGATCCAGCTGATCCGTCAGCGCCTGGTGAAAAAGGTGCTGTCGACGGTCAAGGCGCTGCAGGAAAAGGAGCCGGAGAAGTACGCGACGTTCTGGACCGAACTCGGGCGAGCCGTCAAGGAGGGCCTGCTCTCCGACTACGACAACCGGGACGCGATCCTGGAGATCTGCTCATTCCCCACGACGAATGAGGCGGACAAGCCGACCACGCTGCATGACTACCTGGAGCGCATGCCCGAGGGCCAGGATTCGATCTACTACGTGACGGGCGAATCCCGGGCGGCGCTGGAGAACTCCCCGCACATGGAGGCCTTCCGCGCGAAGGGCTACGAGGTGCTGCTGCTCACCGACCCGGTCGACGACGTCTGGGTCGACGCGGTGCCCTCCTTCCAGGAAAAGCCCTTCGTGTCGATCGCGCGGGGCGAGGTCGACCTCGGCGGCGACGAGGTCGACGAGGACACCAAGAAGGGCTTCGACGGCCTGCTGACCTGGATGGGTGCGAACCTGGCCGACGACGTCAAGGAGGTCCGGCTCTCGCATCGGCTCGTCGACTCCGCGGCGGTGCTGGTCGGCGATCCCGGCGACCTGACCCCGACGCTGGAGAAGATGTACCGGGCAATGGGTCAGGAGCTGCCGAAGGTCAAGCGGACTCTGGAGCTGAACCCGAAACACGCGCTGGTCACCGGACTGAAATCCGCCCACGAGGCGCGGGCCGACGATCCCGGGCTGGCCGACACCGCGCACCTGCTGTACGGCATGGCCCTGCTCGCCGAGGGCGGCGAATTGGCCGAACCGGCGTCATTCGTGGCGATGTTGTCCAGGCGGCTGGAGAGCAGCCTGGCGTGATCCGACGCCCGTGGCCGGTTGCTGGTCAGGTGGTTGGCTGGGCCTTCAGCCACGTTGCCGCACGGCGCGGCGAGGCGCGGGACAGCCAGGCGTCCTGGATGACCTCTGCCAATTCCTGCCTGGTCAGCTCACCGATCCGGCTGGCGCGGAGCAGAACCGATCGGTGGCCGTTGAAATGCGGGGTGGTGAAGAACGGGGTCGTCTCGTCCTGAACCAGGGCAAGTTTGTCCTCGTCCGACGGCACCCAGAACACGATGACATCCGGGTACCGGAAACCGGTCTCGGGATCGACAGCATCCGGGCGCGGCGTGCGGAAGAAGATGAACGACTTTCCGCCCACCTGGTAGACGGGGTTGTCGCCTGAGCCATGTTCGACCGTGACAAAGGGCATTCCGAAAGCGATCTCGTGCACGTCCTGCACGGTGGCAGTGGGCGTCTTGTCCATGGCCCGTGTACTACTCGGATTCGTGAAGGAAGGCCGCCACGTCCGCGTTGCGGTGAGCGAGCAGCTGCTCGACACTGATCGCGCTGCCTGTCGCCATCTTTCGGCCCCGAACCCTTGCGACCCACACCTCGGCGTCGGGCCGGCCAGCAATGTCGACCAACAGCGACCGCAGGTACGCCTGGCGCGAGCGGCCCGTCAGCGCGGCGCGGGCCGCCAGCTCCTGGCAGACGTCATCGGGTACGTCGTGGATGGTGATGGACTTCGGCACAGCACCACTATCCCGCTGCCCGCGTCGAAATGCAGGAAAAAAACGCATCTTCCGGACAGGCGGTCGCCGCCGTCACGGCGACGCCCGGTAGCGGGACGACTTCTCGGCAGTTGAGGCTTTCGTGATGTACAGCGGGGGACCAGGATGTGCCGAGAGGGCGAGGCGTGAGTCCGCAGGTAACCGCCCTACCGGACAGGAATCGTTGGGTGCGACGCCGTGGTTTCCGGAGTTCTACAGCGCGGTGCAGCTGGCGCGCGGGCAGACCCGAGCCACCGGCCTGGCTGACCCCGTCGGGCAGTACTTCGGCGCGCTGAACACCGGCGACATTCGCGACCTGCAGACCGTCTGGCCGGGTGAGGTGACTGACGACCTGCCGCCGCAGGCGGGCCTCGCCGTCTACGAACGGGGTTCCGATGGACTGCTTGCTGCGGCCCGCAGCTACGACGACATCGAGGCACCGTTCGGCCGTTCCTGAGGCAGTCGGAAGGGCGCCTCGGCGAGATGCGCCATCGGCCTATTACTTCGACTGGCTTATGGACTTCGCCTGGGAATGGCGAGATCGTTAGCGCCGGGCCAACACCGGTGGCATGACCCGGGCCGCCGGCACCGAGACGGAGAGGAGCCGAGGTCGTGGATATGAAGCTGGAGGTTGTGGTGGTGCCGGTCTCCGATGTGGACCGTGCCAAGAACTTCTACACCGCGCTCGGGTGGCGGGAGGACGCCGACTTCGCCACCAGCGCGGATTTCCGCGTCATACAGCTGACGCCTCCTGGTTCGGATTGCTCGGTCATCTTCGGCAACGGGGTCACCTCGGCTGCGCCCGGCTCGGCCGAGGGGCTGCAGCTGGTGGTGGACGACATCGAGGCGGCCAGGGCCGAGCTGGCCGACGGCGGCGCCGAGGTCAGCGGGGTCTTTCATGATGCAGGCGGGGTGTTCCACCACGGCGGCAGCGCGGCGCGGGTTGATGGCCCGGCGTCGGACCATCAGAGCTACGGCTCATGGGTCTCTTTCAGGGACCCGGACGGCAATACCTGGTACGTCCAGGAAGTCACCGCGCGTCTGCCTGGCAGAGTGACGTCGGCGCCCGCCGCCTACGACTCCGGCGCCGACCTGGCCGGGGCGCTGCGCCGCGCCGCCGCCGCGCACGGCAAGCACGAGGAAGAGACGGGGCAGGCCGATCCGGAATGGCCGGACTGGTACGCGCAGTACATGGTGGACGAGCGGGCTTCGAAGGCGACGCAGACGGTCGGCAGATGAACGGCCTCGACTACGACGTGATCGTGGTGGGAGCCGGCTCGCCGGGCGAGCATTGTGCCGGTGAGTTGGTGGACGGCGGCCTGCGGGTAGCGGTGGTGGAGCGGGAGCTGGCCGGCGGCGAGTGCTCGTACTGGGCCTGTATACCGTCCAAGACCCTGCTCCGCCCCGGCGAGGCGGTGCACGCGGCCAGTGAGGTGGCAGCCACGGCGGAGGTCGATGTCGCGGCCGCACTGGTCTGGCGGGACTTCATGGTCTCCGACTACTCCGACGCCGGGCAGCAGACCTGGCTGGCCAGCAAGGGCATCGACCTGATCCGTGGAACCGGCAGGCTGGCCGGACCCGGTGCGGTCGAGGTCGACGGAAAGCGTTACACCGCAGCAAATGTGGTGCTCGCGACCGGGTCGGATCCGGCGATTCCGCCGATCCCCGGACTGCGCGAACTGGACGGCATCTGGACCAACCGCGAGGTGACGGGGATGAAGGCGGTCCCGCGCCGCCTGCTCATCCTCGGCGGCGGACCGGTCGGCGTCGAGATGGCGCAGGCCGTGC
>JBBQJM010000048.1:0-12690 GCA_038325895.1 Mycobacteriales bacterium | reverse complement strand
GAGGTTCGATCACCGCGACCAGCATGGGCTCGTCACGGGCCAGACCATCCCGGACGAACGGGAGGACGGCCTGGACGAACCCTTGTTCGCCGCGGTACATCACGCATTCGTGGCGGTAGCTGTCGTGGTCGGACCGGGCCGGTGCGACCTTGGGAGGATGCTCCGAGTAGCCACGCCCGTTAAGCCTCGTGCGGTTGCCCGCGAGAGACGTCACGGGTGCGAAGGTTTCCGCGAAGCCGTGGCCCTCACCGCCGGGCGCGCGTGTACTCACCGGTCGGATTGCGCCCGGCGGCTCGGTGCAGGGGAACGGCGGGGCGTCCACTACCCGCAGGTGTGTGCGGTCGCGGCCCGGGACGAATGGATAGGTATGGGCGATCACCAATTCCACCAACGCCATCGGCGGCTCGATCAGCCCGTGATCCGCGGCTGAGTGAGCCAGTACCTGATCGAGCACGCTCTGATCACCCGCGCCGGTAAACACCCGATGACACCCGGGCATGACGTCGCCACAGCTGAAACGCTTCACGATGCCTCCCGTTCCGTGGCCTGCACGCGATCCGCCGCGGAGCGTTGGACCACCCGAGCGCGTACACCAGCCACAGTGCTCCAGTGTCCCCCACGGCGCCCCTGCACCGTGACCCACGCCCGGCACCAACCTGTCGCTCTGTCGCCCGGTGGTGTCCCGAGCACGCGAAAGCCGCCAGGCGCTGCGAAGCGCCTGGCGGCGATTGCGGACGATCCCCGGCCAGTGCGCCTCTCGGCACGTGGTCGCTCTCGGCGACTTCAAGGGGTGGGGCCCGGGGCATGTCCCGGAGACCGTCGATTTGTTCAACCAGTAGTGGTGCTGATCAGTTCCGGGCCTGCGGTGTCGCGGCACGACGCGAAAAGGAATGAAACGGTGATCACCACGGGTCAGTCGTGGTCGTGGTGGTCACTGCGCTGGTCATCGCCGTATCGTTCTCCTCGCCCTCATCCCGCCTTGCAGGGCCCGACAATGCGCTGCACCACTGGCCTCTCGGGCGAGCGAGCACGCGCGATGGTGAAACCCACCGCGGTGAACAGGCGGAGCGTGCCGGTGAACAACCCGCTCGCGCCTGGCCTGCGCAGCGTGGTGTCCACCGGGTAGCCCTCGACGACAGCGGCGCGGTTCTCGGCCGCGTACAGCACCGCGCCGGCGAGCAGCGCGTAGGCGCCCGACGGGCCGAAGAAGTCCGCCAGCCGGGCCCAGCGGGCGGCGGTGACGGGTGTGACCGAGTAGCTGATGCCGGTATTGCGCCGATCACCCTGCACACGGGTGCGTCGTCGCAGGACGCCGACGAGCCGCGCAGCCGGAGTGGTTCGACGTGCCGGAGGCCACCGAGTGACTGGTCAACGCCACCCGCAGGGGAGGCGGGCGAGTGGCCGCCGTCGGGACCACGGTGACCCGCGTGCTCGAGTCCGCGGCCACCGCCGGCGGAACGTTGACCGCACGTTCGGGATGGACGGAATTGGTGATCACCCCGAAGCACGGGGCGGAGGTGGTGGATGGGTTGATCACCGGCTGGCACAACCCCGGAGGCGTGGCACCTGCTGCTGGTCGACGCCGACGCGGACCTCACTCAGCGCGCGTACGACGCTGCGGTGGCTCATCGCTACCTCTGGCACGAGTTCGGGGATGCGGGGCTGCTGCTGGCCCGATGAGCGGGCCTGCCGACGCTGCTGTGCCGACGAGTTCGGCGGACGGATTCCGCTGATAGATTCCCGCTCACGGGCGGCACCGCTCGGTCTCGGCCGGAGTAGATCGTCAGGGAACCCATGGCACCGATCCTGAGCTGGCTGCGCCGGCACGACCCGGAGCTCAACGCGCTGCACAAGGCCATCAAGGTCGCCATCGTGGTGACGGTCGGGCTGGCCATCGGCACCCTGGTGATCGGTAACCCGAACCTGAGCCTGTTCGCCTCCTTCGGCGGCGTCGCATTCCTGCTGTTCGCCGACTTCCCTGGGAACAAGGTCGCCCGGTTCGGCGCGTACCTGATCCTGGCCGTCGTCGGGGCGGTGCTGATCACGCTGGGCACGCTGGCGTCCGCCATCGCCTGGACGGCGGTGCTGGGGATGCTGATCGTCGGATTCCTGGTGCTCTTCTCCGGCGTGCTCAGCGCCGCGTCGGCGGCGGGGACCCGGGCGGCGTTGCTGACGTTCATCCTGCCGGTGACCGTCCCGGGCACGGCTGCCGACATCCCCGCTCGACTCGGCGGGTGGGGGATCGCGGCAGCGCTGGCCATCCCGGTGGGGGTACTGCTCTGGCCTCCTCGCGATCACGATGCGCTGCGTGCCAGGGCGGCAGATGCCTGCCGAGCACTGGGGCTGCAGATCGCGAGCCGGGCTGGGAGCGGGAACGGGAACGGGAACGGGAACGGGAACGGGAACGGGACAGCGGACTCCCGTGCCGTTTTCCAAGCCGACGCCGACGCCGCCTCTGCGCAGGCGATCGTCGCGCTCCGACAGCAGTTTCGTGGCACCACCTTTCGACCAGTGGGGTTGACAACGGGGAGCCGGCTGCTCGTCCAGCTGATCGACCGGCTGGAGTGGCTCAGGGCAGTGATCGCCAGGCTTCCGACCGGAACCTCCGACGAATGGCCGGCCACTGCGCGGGACCTGGTGCAGGCCTGCGCGGCGGTGCTGGACGCGTCTGCCACAGTGTTGGACACGCACGGCGAGCGACCGGCCTTCGAGCATCGTCAGCAGCTGGCGACCGCACTACGGAACCTGGAACGCGCCCGCGCGCAGGTGATCGACGCGCTCATGCTGGTGCATATTCCACGCACCGGTCATGACATTGATCTCGAGACTGAACACGCGACGGATCCCGCGCATTTGGACGGCGGGCCTCTCGTGGTGCCGGTGGCCAAACAGGTCCTGGACGACGACACCACCGATGCGCTCCGCCTACAACCCTCCGTGGTGCACGAGCTCTACTACACCAGCCGGCTCGCCGGGCAGACGGTCGCGGTGTCGGCGGCCTCGGACGCTCGGCCGCTCATCGACCGGCTGCTGGGGCGGCAGATCCCCAGCACCGCGATCAGCCCCTTCTCCGCGGCAGTGCGGATCGTGGCCGGCCACATCACCCGGCGATCGGTGTGGTTCCAGAACAGCGTCCGCGGCGCTCTCGGCCTCGCCCTGGCCGTGCTGCTGGCCGAGGTCACCGAGATCGCCCACGGTTTCTGGGTCGTGCTCGCGGCCATGTCGGTGCTGCGCTCCTCCGCGCTGACCACCGGGTCGACCGCGGTCCGCGCGCTGATCGGGACCTTCGCCGGGTTCCTGATCGGCGCCGGGCTGGTCCTGTTGCTGGGGACCGACCCCACGCACTTGTGGGTGGTGCTGCCGTTCGTCGTCATCGTTGCCGCGTTCCTGCCGGAGGCGGTGTCCTTCGCGGCCGGCCAGGCGGCGTTCACGGTGATGGTGGTGATGCTGTTCAACATCATCGAGCCGGTGGGCTGGATCGTCGGCCTGGTGCGGGTCGAGGACATCGCGATGGGCTGCGCTGCCGGACTGGTGTCCGGGATCCTGTTCTGGCCGCGCGGCGCTGCCGCCCAGATCCGGACTGCCATGGCCGAGAGTCTGCGGGCGGCGGCCGGCGCCCTGGTGGCTGCTGAGCGCAGCGTGGCCGACCAGGCTGGTCGCCCGACTGCAGCCAGACCCGGCCCGGGCACGCCGTCCGATGCCTCCGTGTCCGCCGAGCTCGATCTGCGGCTGCAGCTGCAGGTAGCCAGGTCGGCCGCCAGCCGATTGGACGACGCGTTCCGTGAATACCTGGCCGAACGCGGCTCGAAGCCCGTTCCGGTGGACGAGCTGACGACCGCATCGAACGGCGCCACCCGGATCCGGCTGGCCGCGGAAGCGATCGCGGCGATGTCAGTACCCGGGTTGATGCCGTCGTTGACGACACCACCGCAGTCCGCCGAGCAGGACGGAGATCTCGAGCGGCCGCCGACTCCGATCGCCGATCTCGCGCCGTTCGCGCTGGGCGCACCATTGCCGGGACCGGAACCGACGCTGACGGCAGCATGTGCCTGCCTGACCGACCGCACGGTTGCCGCGTCGAGGTGGTTCCACTATGCGGCGTCGGTCCTGGACGGCTCGGCACATGCGAGCAGTGCGGGTGCCCCGGATCCGGTCGAGGCGGAACGCGGCGTGCTCATTGCCCTGCGGGTGAACCCGTCGGTGCTGGCCGACCATCGGGTAGGTGCCCGTGCCCGCTCACTGTGGGGAGCATCCCTGTACGTCGACGACGTGACGCGGCTGCAGGTGCGGCTGGGCCCCGTCGTCGATGCGCTCGCGCAGAGACATTCGGGCAACTCAGTCGCGCTCAGGGTCAGAGCGGGATCACCGGACTCTGACGAGGATCATCGGTCGGCGGCCACCGCACCGGAATCACCGGAATCACCCGGCGGCGCCGGCCGGAGCGCGACCTCCCGATGAGCCGCCGCCTTGTTTTCGTCGGCGTGCTCGTCGCGGTGCTGGTACTTCTGCACGGCCTGCCCTGGTGGCGCCTGGTGCTCACTCCGGACTGGCCCGCGTCGGTGACGATAGCCGGCACCACCACCGCGGTGATTGCGATCATCGGGTTTCCGTTCGCGATGATCGCCGGACACGGACGCCGGCACGTCGACCGGCTGGCGGTGCTCGGCGACACCTGGCTCGGCATCGTCTGGCAGCTGTTCACCTGGACGGTGATCGGCTCGGCGGCCGGGCTGGTGCTGCACCTTGCTGGAATCGCCGACCCGCTGGGGTCCCGGGTCGTCGCACTCGGCGTGCTCGCCGTGGTGCTGGTGCTGTGCTCCTGGGGCAACTACCAGGCCCGCCGGCTACCCCGGGTGCGCCGCACCGAGGTGACGATCGATCGGCTGGGCGGCGGGCTTGACGGGACGCGGGTCGTGCTGATCGCCGACACCAACTACGGACCGATCAACCGCGCGCGCTGGTCCTCCCGGCTGGCCGCCGCGGTCAACGAACTCGAGCCCGACATCCTCGTGCATGCCGGCGATCTCGCCGACGGCTCGGTCGATCAGCGGCGCGCGCAGGTCGCCCCGCTCGGAATGACCCGCGGGGCGTTGACCCGGGTGTACATCACCGGGAACCACGAGTACTTCTCCGGGGCGTTGGACTGGGTCGCGCACATGGCCGAGCTGGGCTGGACCGTGCTGCACAACCGTCATGTCGTGGTCGAACGCGGCGGCTCGCGACTGGCCGTGGCCGGCCTCGACGACCTGACCGCGGCCGGTTCGGGCGTGCCGGGTCACGGCGCCGACCTACCGGCAGCGCTCCTCAGACTCGACCCCGATGTGCCGGTGATACTCGTTGCGCACCAGCCGAAACAGGTCCGCGGCGCCTCGGACGCAGGGGTGGATCTGCAGCTGTCCGGGCACACCCATGGCGGCCAGATGTGGCCGTTCCACCTGCTTGTCCGCGCCGAACAGGGCGCGCTGCAAGGGCTTTCCCGGTACGGCGACCGGACCCAGCTGTACGTCACCCGCGGCAGCGGCTTCTGGGGGCCACCCTTCCGCATCTTCGCGCCCAGCGAGATCAGCCTGCTGACGCTGCGAGCCGGGCGGCCCGGTACGCCGCACCCGCACGCCGCCAGCCATCACATCGACGACTCGCTACCCAACCCGGCGGACATCGTCGAGCGGGCGACGCATCGGGAGTGAGGCCGTACCTGGCGCGCCCGCCCAGTCAGCGATCGGTCAGTTGTCCGCCGACGCGTTCGCCAGCGATTCGAGCTTCTTTTTCATCCCGTCCGCGGCCGGGTCGCCCACCTTCTCGAACACCGGTCCCAGGAACGGCTGCGCCAACGACAGCAGGCCCTTCATGCTGAACTCGGCCTTGTAGGTGACCTCGCTGCCCGTCCCGGAAGGCTTCACGGTGATGGTGTCGATGCTGAGCACCGTGCCGTTCTCGCCGCGCAGCTGGATGTGGCTGTCGTCCAGCTCGGTCACCACATAGTCGATCTCCTGGCGCTTGCCGCGGAACTCCGCCACCACGTGGTACTTCGAGCCGACAGCCACCGGCCCGTCGCTGCGCTTCTCGACGATCGGTGTTCCGGGGTCCCATTCGCTGGTGTGCTCGAACGCCGACAGGTAGTCGAACGTGGACTTCGGGTCCAAGGTGGTGGTGACGGTGCGCTGCACAGTGATCATGGAATCGACTGTACCCACACGTCAGCGCCGCCACCTCGGCTCAACGGGGAGACCTACCCTCATCCAACCCTGATCGGGGTTCTCCCCTACCTGATGGGGGGCTGGGCCTACTCCATTAGCTTGCCGTCACACTCAGAATGAAGACATGCCCGATGCATCCCCGCCCGCCGCGGCCCAGCCCGTAGCGGCCCAGCCCGCCGCCGGCCCACCGGCCGGTCGCTGGGCGCTGTTCGGCATCGTCTTGGCGCTGATCGCACTACGGATCGCCGGCTTCCTGCTGTTCGCCTTCCTCATCGCCTCCACTGCGCTGCTCGTCATCTGGATCGGTATTCCGCTCCTGCTCGGCTCGCTGGCCGCGTTGCGGGGATTCGCGAAACTGCACCGCCGGCTGGCCGGCAGGGTGCTGGGCACGACGATCACCGAGCCGTACCCACCGAAGATCGCCGGTGGGGTGTTCGCGCAAATGCGGTTCCGGTTCACCGACCGCGCCACCTGGCGGGACCTGGCGTGGCTGCTGGAGGTACAGAGCATCGGGTTCGCGCTGGAGTTGTCCGCGTTGATCGCGTTCCTGATCCTCCCGCTCGGCTACTGGGGATCGCCCCTGCTGCTGCGGACGGATGCTGCGACCACCCGCCTGCTGATCGGCCCGCAGGACGAGCACCTGCGGGAACGCATCGGTCAGCTGGAGACGTCGCGTGCCGACACGGTCGACCACTCCGCCGCCGAACTCCGGCGGATCGAACGCGACCTGCACGACGGCGCGCAGGCCCAGCTCGTCGCGCTGGGCATGAACCTCGGCTTGGCGCAGGAAATGGTGACCCGCGACCCGGATGCGGCCGTCGCGCTGATCGCCGAGGCCAGGGAATCGTCGACGACCGCGCTGCAGGAATTGCGCTCGCTGGTGCGGGGGATCCATCCCCCGGTCCTCGCCGACCGCGGGCTGTCCGGCGGAGTGGAAGCCCTGGCGCTCGCGCAACCACGGCTCGTGGAGGTCGACATCGACCTGCCCGGCCGCCCACCGGCACCGGTCGAGTCGGCGGTCTACTTCGCGGTCGCCGAAGCGCTCACCAACTCGGCCAAACACGCTGCGGCGCAGAGTTCCTGGGTCTGGGTCCGCCACGACGGCCACTCGCTGACAGCCCTGGTCGGGGATAACGGGGTGGGCGGTGCGCAGTTGACGCCCGGTGGCGGGCTGGCCGGCATCGAGTCCAGGCTGGCGGCGTTCGACGGCACGTTGTCGATGGCCAGCCCGCTGGGCGGCCCGACGATCGTGACCCTGAGGGTGCCGTGCGCCCTCACGGCGGGCGCGGTCGCGAGGTAGCCCCGATTCCGGGATGAGCGCGGAGCCCGCGCGGGATACGCTCGGCCGGGACTGATCGCCCGACGGACCGCCGACGGATCGTGAGGAAGGGCAAACCTGTGCGCATCGTGCTGGCCGAGGACCTCGCGCTGCTCCGCGACGGCATGATCCGGCTGCTCACTGCCTACCGGTTCGAGGTGGTGGAGGCCGTCGACAACGGCCCCTCCCTGCTGCGGGCGCTGACCACCCATCGACCCGATGTCGCCGTCGTCGACGTGCGGCTCCCGCCGACCTTCACCGACGAGGGGCTCCGCGCGGCGCTGGCGGCCCGCACGCAGATGCCGGGGTTGCCGGTGCTGGTGCTGAGCCAGTACGTCGAACAGCTCTACGCCCGGGAGCTGCTGGCGCAGGGCACCGGAGGGGTCGGCTACCTGCTGAAGGACCGGATCTCCGACGTCAACCAGTTCGTCGACGCGATCCGCCGGGTCGCCGCCGGCGGCACCGCGATGGACCCCGAAGTGATCAGCCAACTGCTCTCCCGCCACCAGGATTCGTCACCGGTGGCGTCCTTGACGCCCCGTGAACGCGAGGTGCTCTCCCACATGGCGGAGGGCCGGTCGAACGCGGCGATCGCTGCCCGGATGTTCATCACCGAGAAGGCCGTCGGCAAGCACACCAACTCGATCTTCGGCAAGCTCGCACTGGAGCCGAGCGAGGACGACAACCGCCGGGTGCTGGCCGTGCTGGCCTACCTGGAGAGCGCCCCACGCGAGGCGTAGGCGGCTGTTCAGACACACCGGTCGGACGCGAGCGCCGGACGCCGAGTCGCTCGGGGCGACGTTCCCAACGCGGCTCCAGCCGGTCTCGCGACCGCGGTAATCCGCGAGGGCGGTTCTACAAACGGGGCCCGGGGACATTCCGGCGCCCGGCTCCTTCAACCTAACGCTTCGAAGCCAACGGCGCTGCCCGATGTGCAGAATGTGCCCTCCGGACCGTCTGGCCAAACCCTCAACATGAAGCTGACGTTGAGAGTTCTACCGGATGCGCTCGGCCGACCGCGCGGCCGCAAGGAGTTCATCGACCAGCGCTTCCAGCTCTCCCCGCGCTGCCGATTCGGTCAGCGCAGTGGCCACATCTTCTGCGGCACAACGCACCTGGTACAGCCGGTCGGCCAGATCGTCCCGCTCCTGCACTGTCAGCACCACCGCGTCGGGTGGCAGCGCCCCGCGTTCCAACGCGTTCCGGTTCTCGTAGGCGCGTTGCCGGCAGGCTTGCGCGCAATACCGTCGACGGCGCCCCGCGCCGGTTGCCCCGGCCAGCTCACGCCCGCACCACAGGCAGCGGTCGGGTGCTCGCGACCCGGGACGCGATGCCTCGGCGGTGGAGCGGGGCACCGATCGAATGGCGAGGTCGGTCATGGCGGTGACGGTAACGTGCCGACGCTCCGTCACCGTGACGACATTCCGCTGCAACCGTTGCGCGAAATGTTCGCGTTGCCCGGATGGCGCCGCGCGGGTTGCGTGGGCTCGCTACCCGGTGTCGGCCTGTCAGTCGACATGTCAGACTGCGGCGGTGGCCTATCTGGACGGACAACCACCCCGTGCCTTCGCCCATCGTGGTTGGCACACCGGCGATCTCGCGGGCCGGGAGAACACCTTGGCCGCTTTCCGGCGGGCGTTCGACGAGGGCTATCGCTATCTGGAGACCGACGTGCACGCCACCGCCGACGGCGTGCTGGTCGCGTTCCACGACCCGCTCCTGGATCGCGTCACCGACGCCAAGGGCCGGGTGGCAGCCATGACGTGGGACCAGGTGCGCCGGGCCAAGATTCGCGGCACGGACCCGATTCCGCTGATGTCGGAACTACTGGACGCGCTGCCGGGGGCGCGGTTCAACATCGACGCCAAGGCCGCCGGAGTGCTCGGCCCACTGGCCGACCTGATCAGAACGGCGGGCGTCGCGGACCGGGTCTGTCTGGGCTCGTTCTCCGACCGGCGGTTGGCGACGCTCCGGCAGATGCTGGGACCGCGGGTCGACACCTCGATGGGGCCCCGGGAGATCTTCCGGCTGGTCCGCGCCACTGTCCGCGGCCGCGGATTCGCGACGTCGGCCGTTGCCGCCCAGGTCCCGGTGAGCTGGCAGCGGTTCCCCATCGTCACGCCACGGTTCATCGCAGCGGCGCACACGGCGGGTCTCGAGGTGCACGTTTGGACCATCAACGAGGCACCCGAAATGCACCGGCTGCTCGATCTGGGCGTCGATGCGATCATGACCGACCGCCCTGACCTGCTGCGAGACGTCCTGGTCAGCCGCGGCGCCTGGCGCTGAAGTGCTCGGCCCGCCGCTACAGTGCGCGGCATGCAGGATGCCGCCAGCCAGCCCACCGGACCGCAATCTCCCTCGGCGTTGTCCGCGGTCCCGGCCGCAGGCATCGGGCGCAGCCGGTTCGCCGGAGGTTCGGTCAAGTTCTTCCACGGACCGATGGACTGCGGCAAGTCGACGCTTGCCCTGCAACTCGACCACAACCACGCCCGGCAGGGCCGGCACGGTCTGTTGCTGACCAGGTTGGACCGTTCCGGACCGGCCCAGATCAGCTCCCGGATGGGGCTGAGCCGGCCCGCCGTCGAAGTGGACGACGAGATGGATCTCGGCGCGCTGGTGCGTCGGTCCTGGTCGCAGGGCCGACGGGTCGATTACCTGATCGTCGACGAGGCGCAGTTCTTCACCCCCGCCCAGGTGGAACAGCTGGCCCAGCTCGCCGACGACGCGCAGGTCGACATCTATGCGTTCGGGATCGCCACCGATTTCCGGGGTCGCCTGTTCGCCGGCTCCGCGCGGCTGTTCGAGCTCGCCGACGTCGTGCTCCCGCTACAGGTCGAGGTGCTCTGCTGGTGCGGCCGGATCGGCCGGTTCAACGGTCGGGTGATCGACGGTCAGCTGGTCAGGGACGGCGCCACCGTCGTCGTCGCGGATACCGTGCCCGGCACGGAAGACGCCTCGACGCGGCCGGTGGTCCGGTACCAGGTGCTGTGCCGGGCGCATCACCGCTCCGGCCAGCTCGGTCCGGACGGCGCGGCCGACTGATTGCCGCGGACCCCGCCGGCCGGCACGTCGATCCGAAGGCATTTCGTGACAGTTCATCCCATCGGTCCGGAGATTCTTTCTCTCCACACGTGACGGTGGACACCTTCGCGCGTCTCACAGGTGTACAGGGCATCCAACAGCCCTGTGACAGCGGTAGAACCCTAGAGAGTGAAACTTCGCACCACAACACCCAGCCGGCGCCGTGTTGGGAACGAACACCACCTGAAGTGCGTTATTCATCGGTAGGAAGCCCATCGGGCTCGCCGCCGGAGGAAACATCCGGCACGCTGCGCGCGCCGAATCGCCGCAGTGATCACAGCAGCATTCCACGCTGCAGGGAAGGAACACCATGGCCGACCGTGTCCTGCGCGGTAGCCGCCTCGGATCCACCAGCTACGAGGCCGACCGCAACCACGATCTCGCCCCTCGCCGGACCGCGACCTACCGGTGCCCACGAGACCACGAATTCACCGTACCGATGGCCGACGATGCCGAGGTCCCGACAACGTGGGACTGCCGTATGCACGGGCTGTCCTCGATGCTGATCGATGGTTCCGTCCCCGAGGGCAAGGTCGTCAAGCCCCCCCGCACGCATTGGGACATGCTGCTGGAGCGGCGCTCGATCGAGGAGCTCGAGGAGATCCTGAACGAGCGGCTCAGCGAGTTGAAGAGCCGCCGTACCGCGTCCTGAGAATCCGATGCCCTGAGAAACCGACGGGCTGAGAAGCGACGTCCTGAGAAGCGACTGCTGCACCCTCCGACCAGCGCCGTCCCGTGGCAATCCCACGAGCGGCGCTGGCGCCGTTTCGGGGTCAGCTCGGCCTGGCCGGCCGCCGCGGTCAGACCAATCAGGCCTTGGCGGCCGGCTCCCGGCGCCCCACCAGCGACCTCACCTGATTCCAGCGGAGCGCGGCCGCCCACCCGGTGACCTTCAGCAGTGCCTCCCGAACGATCCCGCCGCTCATCTTCGACGTGCCGATCTCCCGCTCGGTGAAAGTGATGGGCACCTCGACGACCCGGTACCCGGCCCGGACTGCGTGCCAGGCAAGGTCGACCTGGAAGCAATACCCCTGCGACTCGACGTGGCCGGACAGCCGGTCCCGCAACACGGCGGCGCGGTAGGCGCGGTAGCCGCCGGTGATGTCCTTCAGGTTCACCCCCAGCATGATCTGGCAGTACAGGTTCCCACCCCTGGACAGGCACTCCCGCCGCTTCGGCCAGTTGACCACCGAACCGCCCGGCACGTACCTCGACCCGAGGACCACATCGGCGTGCTGCAACGCGGCCAGCAACCGGGGCAGCTGCTCGGGCGCGTGGGAACCGTCGGCGTCCATCTCGACGAGCACGTCGAACCCGCGCTCCAGAGCCCAGCCGAAGCCGTCCACGTACGCCGCACCCAGACCTGCCTTCGCGGGGCGATGCAGCACGTGGATGTGATCGTCGTCGGCTGCCCGCTCGTCGGCGATCTGCCCAGTGCCGTCGGGGCTGCCGTCGTCCACCACCAGCACCGAGGCGGTGGGCACCGCCACTCGCACCCGGTCCAGGATGAGGGGCAGGTTCTCCAACTCCTGGTAGGTCGGGATGATCACCAGCACACGCTCGAATTGCTCCCCTTCGGGTTGTTCGGTGTCGGATTGTTCGGTGTCGGATTGTTCGGTGTCGGATTGTTCAGTGTCGGGCTGGGCTGAGGGCGACGCTGCACTCTCGGAGCTCACGGTGTCAGGTCCTTCTTGGTCTCAGTGGCGGCGACGGTGTCGTCGGTGGTGTCGGTGATGCTCTCGGCCGGCTCCTGCGCGGTCGCCGTCCGTCCGCCCTCAGCAGCCCGGCGCCGGGCGACGACCATCGCGACCGCGAGCGCCAGGGGCGTCGCGACGGCGAGGATCCATTCCAGCGGGCCACCGAGTACCGTACCGGGCGTCGTCGCGGTGATCAGCGGAACCGACGGCGTCAGGTAGCCGGGGGTGAACAGCGGCACCGTGGACTGGACCGTTCCGTCCGGACCGATCACCGCGGAGACCCCACTGGTGGCCGAGATGAGCACCTCACGGCCGTGCTCAACGGCCCTGACGCGGCTCATCGCCTGCTGCTGGTAGGTCTCGTTGGTGTAGCCGAAGGTGGCGTTGTTGGTCT
>JBBQJM010000047.1:0-12700 GCA_038325895.1 Mycobacteriales bacterium | reverse complement strand
CTGCGGTCCTCGTTCCGGCCGAGCTACAACATGGCCGTGAACCTGGTGGACCGGCTCGGACGGTCCGCCGCCAGGGAGCTGCTGGAGCAGTCCTTCGCGCAGTACCAGGCGGACGGGTCGGTGGTCGGGATGGCTCGCCAGGTCGCCCGGAATGCCGGCGCCATCACGTCGCACGCTGCGTCCATGCACTGCCACCTCGGCGACGTCCCCGAGTACCTCGAGCTCCTCGGCCGGTTGTCCGCCGCCGAGAAGGAGTTGGCCAAGGCGGGGGCGAGCCGCCGGCGCGGCGAGACCGACCGGGACCTTGGTGCGTTGAAGCGTGGCGACGTGATCGCGATCCCCGCCGGCCGTCGGTCGGGCCTGGCGGTCGTGCTCGACCCGGGGGTGGCCACCGACGGATCGGCCCGACCCCTGGTGGTCACCGCGGGACGCTGGGCGGGCCGGTTGACGACGGCGGACTTCCACGGACCGGTGCCCGCCCTCGGCCGGATCAAGTTGGGGAAGTTCACCGACCACCGCTCCCCGAAGGTCCGCAGGGACGTCGCGTCGGCATTGGCGTCGTCGGGCATTTCGGTGCCGGCCCGCGGGGCCCGGCGCGCCCCCGAGGATGACGTCGATCTGACCGTGCTGCGCCGGGCGGTGCGCGCGCACCCCGTGCATGGCTGTTCCGATCGGGAGGAACACCTGCAATGGGCCCGCCGCTGGCAGCGGCTGACTGCGGAGAACCAGGCCTTGGCCGAGAAGGTGGCCAAGGCCCGCGGGTCCCTCGGCCAGGATCTCGACCGCATCCTGCAACTGCTGTCCGAGCGCGGCTACGTCGTCGGGGACGATCTGACCAGGGACGGCCGGACGCTGTCCCGGATCTGGTCGGAGAGCGACCTGGTGGTTGCCGAGTGCCTGCGCCGAGGGCTGTGGGAAGGACTGGACCCGGCCGAACTGGCCGCGGTGGTGTCCGCACTCGTCTTCGAATCGCGGCGGGATTCACCGGGAGCGGGCCGCACCGCGCAGGCGCGCAGCACCGCGGCGGTCGAGGCGATGGCTGCGACGGTCCGCGTCTGGGCCGAGATCACCTCCCAGGAAAGGACTTTGGGACTGCCCGCCGCTCGCGAGCCCGATCTGGGGTTTGCCGCCGCGCTGTCCGCCTGGGCAAGGGGCGGCTCGCTCACGGATGCGATGACGGTGGCGGTGGCGGGCGGTACCGACCTCACCGCCGGAGATTTCGTCCGGTGGTGCCGGCAGGCGGTGGACCTGCTGGACCAGGTGGCCGTGGTCGCCGGCGGCGCTGTCGCGGAGACCGCTGGTGCTGCGGTCGCGGCGCTGCGCCGCGGCGTGGTGGCGATGGGCTCTGTCTGACCGAGTCTGGCGGGGTCTTGACGGACGCGTGAACCCGAACACTGCCCCGATCGAGCGACGCGGCGATCCGCGCCTGCACTTCGAAGGCGTGGTTGGATCACCTCAGGACGCCGATGCAATCGGCGTGGTCAAGGAGGAACGCGATGAGCACGCCGCACGGGCAGGGTGGTCAGCCGGGCGATGGCCAGGATGCGCGCCCGTGGTCCGCTCCCGAACCCGACGCAGATGAGGCCGATTCGGGCGCCACGACCGTCTTCCGCCCGCAGGACCACCTTCCACCCAGTTCGTCGTCCGGCAGCGAGCAAGGCGGTGGGTCCGCGTCATCGCCGTCCGGCACTGATGCCGGAGCGACCGAGTTCTATCAGAAGACCCCGCCCGGCGGTCAGCCGTCGTACTCCCCACCGCCCACCACCGCGGAGCGGGGTTACGGCCAACAGGGAGCACAACCGGGAGGCCAACAGGGCGGGTACGGCCAGTCCCCTTCCGGCCAGCCCTACTACGGGGAGCAGGGCACTCCCTCCTACGGGCAGCAACCGGGCTACGGGCAGCAGCCCGGCTACGACCAGCAGTCCGGGTACGGGCAGCCGGGCTACGGGCAGCAACCCGCCTATGGTCAGCCGCCGGGCTACGGCCAGCCGCAGGACTACCAGCAGCCTCAGGACCACGGTCAGACTTACCAGCAGCCCCAGGACTACGGCCAACAGCCGGGCTACGGTCAACACCCGGGCTACGGTCAACAGCCCCAGGACTACGGGCAGCAGGGCGGCTACGGTCAGCCTCCGGCCTATGGTCAGCCTTATGGCCAGAGCTCGGCCTACGGCCAGCCCGGCTACGAGCAGGGCAGTTACACCCAGCCGGGCGCCTACGCCGGGGCGGCCGCACCCACCGCCACCCAGACAGCGCCGGCGAAGAAGTCGAACCAGGGCCTGATCATCGGGATCGTCGCCGCCGTGGTCATTCTCGCGCTCGCGGCCGTCGCCCTGTTCGTCTGGCCGGGATTGCTGAACAAGAAGGTGTTCGACGAGCGGCAGGTCAGTCAGGGCGTCACCAACGTGCTGACCGGCGCGCCGCCGACCGGCTATGGCCTGAGCGGGGTCAGTGACGTGAGCTGCCCGTCCGGCGAACAGGTCAAGGCCGGGACATCCTTCCAGTGCACGCTCAAGGTGTCCGGTGCCGACCGCACCGTGACGGTCACGGTGAAGGACGACCAGGGCACCTACGAGGTCAGCCCGCCCAACTGAACCAGCCCATCTGAGCGCGGCCAGCAGGCGTGCCGGATCTCGCCCGTCATTCGAGCAGTTCGGCGCACAGGCCGCGAAAGATGAAGTCGGCGAACATTTCGAGCGTCCAGCGCCGGCCGGTGACCAGGACGTCGTACAGGTCCGGTGCCGTGTAGGCGAACATGACGTCGCCGGCCAGCTCGGCGCTCACCCCGTGGCGTAACGAGCCGCGGTCGGCGAGGCGCCGCGCGTTGTGCCGCATCCGGCTCAGGCGCTCGTCGTTGATCTCGCCCAGCAGTGTCGCCATGTCCGGATCGGTGGCGCACGCGGATCTCACCAGCAGGACGATCGGGGCCACCCGAGGCATCACCTCCATGGTCAACGTCGCCCAGTTCCGCAGGATCGCGTGGGGTGTCAGTTCGCCGGCGGACATCTCGTCCGAACGATCCGGTGCCGCCCGCGGGCCGGCGCCGGCCAATCCCACCTGCTGGATGGCTCGGATCAGGCCGGGTTTGCCGCCGAACGTCTTGTAGATCGTCTCGACCGAGACGCCGCCGGCGGCGGCGACTGCGGCGACCGTGGTGCCGGCGTACCCGTCCCGCAGGAACAGTTTCTCGGCGACTTGCAAGACGTGACTCTGTGCACGACGGGCTCGCTCGCGGCGGCCGCTGGCGTCGTAGCGACGCGGGGCCTTGACGGGCACGGGTACGGGGCGCATGCTTCTCCTATTCCGATACAAACAACTGTAACGGAATTGGGATCGGAGGGCGGAATGAACGCCGCCGACTTGACCAGCTCACCGATGGCGACGATCGATCGGTTGGTGCGCGCCACCAACGCCCACGACCTGGAGGCGCTGGTCGACTGTTTCGAGCCCAGCTACCGCAACGAGACCCCGGCGCACCCGGCCAGAGGCTTCACCGGGCGGGACCAGGTGCGCGCCAATTGGCTGCAGATCTTCGCCGCGGTACCGGATGTGTGCGCGCGCATCCTCCGGTCGGCTGTCGCAGGCGACACCGCTTGGACCGAATGGGAGATCACCGGAACCCGGCGCGACGGCGTCGCCCACCTGATGCGCGGGGTGATCGTCTTCGGGGTGCCCTCCGGAGAGCCGACTGCTCGGATCGGCTGGGCGCGGTTCTATCTCGACGTGGTCGACCCTGGCGGCATGACTAGCGATCTCGCGGTGACGAGTCAGCTGGGTGGCGCGCGATGATCCTGGTCGCCGGCGGATCCGGTCGGCTCGGCAGGCTGGTCGTTGGCGGACTTGTTGCCAGGGATGAACCCGTCCGGGTGCTGACCCGCGACCCAGCCCGTGCCGGCCTGCCGGCGGGGCCGCTCGTCGAGGTGGTGCAAGGCGACGTCCGCGTTCCCGCCACCCTGCCGCCGGCGCTTGCGGGCGTACGGGTGGTGGTGTCGGCGGTTCACGGCTTCGCCGGGCCGGGCCGGGTGACGCCGAAGTCGGTGGACCGCGACGGCAACGCCAATCTGGTCGCCGCTGCCAAAACCGCCGGGGCCGACGTCGTGCTGATGTCCGTGGTGGGCGCCGCGCCGGATCACGCCATGGAACTGTTCCGGATGAAGGCGGCGGCTGAGCGCAATGTGCGCGCGAGCGGTGTTCGGTGGACGGTCGTCCGGGCAACCGCATTTCTCGAGTTGTATCTGGAGCTGTTACACCGCTCCGCCGGAAAGTCCGGTCGTCCCGTGGTCTTCGGGCGGGGAGACAATCCGATCAATTTCGTGACGGTGACCGAGGTGGCCGATGCCGTGGTCGGGGCGGTGCTCGATCCGTCGGTTCGCGGACGTGTTGTCGAGGTTGTCGGTCCGCGGGACCTGACCCTGAACGAGCTGGCCGCGACCTGCCAGCACGACCGGGGAACCGTGGGTATGGGAACTGCGGGCAAGGGCCCGCGACACCTGCCGCGCGCTGCCCTTCGGGTGCTGACCGCCAGCCGTTTCGTCGTCGCGTCGGCCCCGGCTCGGCAGGCCCAGGCTGCGTTGATCATGGACAGCACGGACATGACCGGCGGCGGGTGGCGCTCCGGTCGAGCCGTGTCGTCGGCGACCGGACCCGACGGGGCCGCCGTCTCAGGCCAATAGCAGCCGGTTCCAGGCGTCGGCCAGCCACTCCGCGAACTGGTCCGCTGTCCATGACCGTTCCCGGACCAGCAGCACCCAGTATTCGGACGAGTTCATGGTCCAGATGATGTCGGCGACCTGGTCGTCGCTCAGATCGCTGCGGAGTCCGCCCTTGGCCCGGAGACCCGCGGCCAACCGTCGCATGTTGGCGGCACGGCGCTCTCCGATCTCGGTCCATAGCGCCGCGCAGTCCGGGTCGGTGCTGGCCGCGTCGCGCAAGGCCAGGAAGACCGGCGCGAGGCGCTGTTGGATGGCGGTGATGGCGTGGGCATAGATGGTGATCATGTCCTGTGCGCTGTCGGCGGCGCGCATGCGAGCGACGTAGTCGCGTTGGTCGGCGGGCACGGCCTGCTCGGTCCCGGAGATCGCGGTCTCTACGAGTTCGCGCAGCAGTGCCGGTTTGCGGCCGACGGTGGCGTAGACGGTGTCAAGAGACACGCCGGCCTCGTGTGCGATCTGGGTGACAGTGGTGGCGGTGTAGCCATTCTCGACGAAGAGCTGCCTGGCCGCCGCCAGGATGGAGCGCCGGGTGGTGGCCGCCCGCTCGAGCCGGCGCGGCGCGTGATAACGACGTTTGGGCTCGGGATTCTCCTTGACGTGCTGATTCATCCGCCGTACCGTCGTCTCTATTCACCCGAAGTGGTTTCGGATGAATATATCAGGAGGTCGTACCATGGTGTACGCGTATATCCAGGACGTGCCCATCGGTGAGGCTGTCTACCGCCGGATCATCGACAACATCGGCCCGGAACCCATTGCGGGCTCGCTGGTGCATCTGTGTCTCCGAGAAGCGGATGGGCGGCTGAGGTACATCGACGTGTGGGAGTCCGAGGAGGCCTGTACACGGGCGTTCGAGGACCGGATCCATCCCAGCGTCGACGCAGCCTTCGGCGGTCAGCGGCCGGCGACGGAGCCCGAGGTACACCGCCTGAATGTCCTGCACGCCAGCGGTGCGTTGTTGGAAACGACGTGGGCATGACCGCGACTGCGGGCGCCGCGGCGGAGGCGACATCGGGCCACGGCGCCCGGGTGCTCAAGATTCCGCCGCCGGTGTACTACGGGGCCGCGTTCGCCGCCGGGATGGTGTTGGACGCGGTCACGGCGCCGTTCGCGATCGGAGCGCGACCCGAGAGTGCGGTGCTGGGCGTCGTCGGCCTCGTCGCCGGGACGCTCCTGACGCTGGCCGGTGTCCGTGAAGTCGCCAGGCATCACACGACAATCATTCCGCACCATGCGGTGTCGACCTTGGTGACCGGCGGGGCCTACCGATTCTCGCGGAACCCGATGTACGCCGGGCTGGCCATCGCCTATGTCGGTGGCGCCCTGCTCGCCGGCACCTGGTGGCCGCTGGCCACCCTGCCGATCGCGATCGTCGCCGTTCGCCGGATCGTCATCGATCCCGAAGAGCGTTACCTTGCAGCACGTTTCGGGCAGGCCTACGCCGACTACCGGGGGCGTGTGCGGCGCTGGTTCTGAGAAGGTGGGGCGGCCAACCTTTTCAGCTGAAAGGCGAGAATGCCGGGGCAGCCGCCAGCAGTGTGCCGGCGTCGTCGATCAGTCGGTGCCACCGGAGATGGCCCGGGTCGACCCTGCAGTTTCCTGACGCTCTCCAATGGCAACGCGAAAGTGGGGTGGCACGGAACTTCCTGCGCCCGGCGGGGTTGGTGACGGCGCGGTAATCCATGGTGGGACACGCTGTCAACAGCGGGTTCTCGCTCAGATCGGGACTGTCGTACCCCTGTTGTAGCGTTCTTGGTATGGAGGGACTGACCGACCGGAACGCTCGCCGAGCGACGGAGTTGATTGACGAGTTGGTGGTCGGTCATCGGGCGTTGGCGAGGGCGCAGGCGCGGTGCGCGGGGTTGATGATGGAATTCTCCGAGACCCGTTCGGTGTGTGATCGGCGGGTGATCGCCGACCGTGAGGCGGCGGGGGTGGAGGCCAGGTACAAGGCGGGTGAATTCGCCGGTGTGGAAATCAGCATGGCGCTGAAGGAATCGAAATACTCGGTGCGGAACACCATGGTGGTCGCCCGCCGTTGCGCAGCGATACTCCGGATGCGTGGGATGCCTGGCTGGCCGGTGGCATCACCTACGACAAGGCCGAACGGATCAGCCGGACGCTGGGCCGGTTGGTGCGGGACAACTCCAAGGCGTTGCTCAATGCGGTGGTGGTGGATGTCGCGGTCTGTAAGACCGGTGAGTTGTTGGGGCGGTGGCTGAACCAGTTTGTGGCCCGGGTCGAACCGGATGAGCAGGACGAGCGGATCGGCCGGTCGTTGGCTGACCGGTACGTGTCGGTTCGCCCGGATCTGGATGGGGTGAGCTTCCTGTCTGCTGCGTGGTCGTCGTTGGATGCCGCGGCGATCGACCGGGTGCTCACCGCGATCGCCGCGCTGGCCGAGCCTGGCGACACCCGGACGATGCAGCAGCGCCGCGCGGATGCGCTTGTCGATGTGTTGCTGGGCCGGATCAGCAACGGCTGCAACACCCGCTGGGACGGCGGTCATGACGACGACTTTGAGGACAACAGCATCGGAAACGACGTCTTCGACGACGCCGCTCGCGACGACGCCCAGAACACCGCCGTTGCCGACGAGCCTGCTGACGGCGAGGCGGTCGCGGTGGAATGGGACACCGCCTCCGACCAGGAACCAACCCCCGACCATTCCGAAACCGACGGCGACGACGCTCGCGACACCGAGGATCCCGCCACCGCGGCCCACACTGAACCCGACGATCCCGCCGCCGCGGACGATCCCGCCGCCGCGGACGATCCCGGCGCCACCGACGATCCCGCCGCCGCCGACGACACTCCGGATACCGACACCCCCGACGCCGACGCTAGGCCGGATTGCGCTCCCGCGCCCGGTCCGAACGGCGATGTCGATGCCGATGTGGATCCGGATGTGGATGTGGATGTGTGGATGTGGATCCCGGATGTGGATGTGGATGTGTGGATGACGACAATGATGTGGATTTCGACGTGGATGTCGATGACTGGGATCTGCCGGCGTCGGCGTTCCGCCCCGACCCAGCCCGCGCCGACAACCGGCCCCTGATCGGGCCAACCACCGGCGTCCCAGTCGGCGGCAACGGCGTATCCGGGACACCGACCGGGGTGACCCCCTGTACTTGCGGCGGCAGTCGCGCGCCCGTGCTCACGACTGGTGTGCAGATCCGCCCGGTGCAGGTCAACATCGGCGTCATCATCTCCGCCGCATCCCTGCTCGGGTTCAGCAACACCCCGGGGCAACTCGCCGACCGCTCCGCCCTCATCCCCGCCGACACCATCCGCGACCTCGCCGCCAGACCAGGCACACTGTTCCACCGCCTGGTCACCGACACCACCGGCAATCTGTTGGAAATCACCGAAGTCGGCCGGTTCCCGTCAAAGAAGCTGGCGCTGGCCGTCACCTACCGCGACGGCGTCTGCAACTCCGACACCTGCCACGTCTCGGCCACCAGTGGCGACCTCGACCACGTCGTCCCCGTCCCCAAAGGCCCCACCACCGCCATCAATCTCAAGGCGCGCTGCAGAAAAAGATCATCGGGCGAAAACCCATGCAGGGCATGAGACCGAACGCACCGGACCGCACACGACGACCTGGACGACACCGACCGGCCACACCTACGTCAGCCACGACGACCCACTACCCGTCGAAGAATTCCCCGACGACCCGCCCTGAATCCGGCCCGGTGTCGTCGTCGAAATGCTGGCCGATCGTGGAGGTAGCCGGCTGCCACCAGCGGGAATGGCGGGACCGGGTTCGGCTGTCGAGATCGCCGAAGGGGTGCCGAAAGTGGACAATCGATCGGGCTCGCCTGTGAGTAGGCTGCCACCGTCGGGACGAACCCGCGAGAGGAGTCAAGCGTGCGAAAGATCATCGTGTGGATGATGGTGTCCATCGACGGGTACTTCGAGGGGCCTGACGGCACCCTCGATTGGCATTTCGTCGACGACGAATTGCACCGCTATTTCAACGGGCAACTCGCCGCGATGGGGGCCTTTCTGGACGGGCGAGTCACCTATGAGTTGATGGCGCAATTCTGGCCGACGGCGGACCAAGACCCGACGAATCCCGAGCCGATGGTCGAGTTCTCGCGCATCTGGCGGGAGATGCCCAAGATCGTCTATTCCAGGACCTTGGACAAGGCGGACTGGAACACCACGATCTCGCGCGAGGTCGACGTGGAGGAGATCGCCGCGCTCAAGGCGCAGTCCGGGGGAGACATGGTGGTCGGTGGCGCCGACCTGGCCGCGGAATTCGCCCGGCTCGACTTGATCGACGAGTACTGGCTTTTCGTCAATCCGATCGTCCTCGGCCGCGGCAGGCCGCTGTTCCCCGAGTCGGACGTCAGAAGACCGCAAAGGCTCATCGGGACCAGGACATTCGGCAACGGCGTGGTCCTGCTGCGCTACGGCCGTCCATGAAAGCCGAGAACCGGCAGTCAGTCTCACTCGGTCATGCGGATCATCGCTGACTCAAGGGCAGAGCCATTGACCGCGGTGCCCGTCGCGACGATCTTGCCGTCGCTCTGCAGCGCGACGTCCTGGCCGGAGTCAAATCCTCCGTGAAAGTCGGTGGTGAGCGTCCCGCCGTTACCGAAACTCGGGTCCAGCCCGCCGTTGCCGTCGTAGCGCGCCACGGCCATGTCTGCGCCGATGTCCAATTGTGCCGTGCCCACCACCACGAGGCGGCCGTCGGCGAGCAGAGCAACGTCCTTGCCGAACTCGTCGTGCGAATCCGGGCCAACGACGTCGGCGAAATCGGTAGTGACCAGTCCATCACCGTCGAAGGCCGGATCCAATTCGCCGTCCGTGTCGAATCTGGCCACCGCGAAGTCGTTCCTGCCGGTGGAGAATCCGTTGCCGGCGTGCCCGGCGACGACGATCTTGCTGTCCTGCTGGATCGCGACCCCGTAGGCCATCGAGCCTCCACCGAAATCAGCGATTGCCCGACCATCAGCGCTGAAGTTGCTGTCGAGGGCACCATTTGGCAGATACCTCACGACGCCGAAGTTCTCGCCGTCCGCGCCGTCGTCCGAGACCCGGCCGACCACCACAATATCGTGGTCAACTGGCTGCAGGGCGACACCGAAGCCGAAATCGGCCGCTCCGGCAATATCTGTGGTGACCCGGCCATCGGTATCGAAATCCTCGTCGAGAAGCCCGGCACTGTCATACCGGGCAACAGCAAAATCCGTTCCGGTGCCGGCGGCGTCGGCCGCGTGTCCGGCCACCACGATGCTGCCATCGGCGTCGATTGCAACGGCGTATGCGCGGTCGATTCCCCCGTTGAAATCGGTGATCGCTGTGCCCAGGTCACCGAAACCGAGATCGAGATCGCCGCCGCTGTCGTAGCGCTGCACCCCGAAGTTCTCGCCGGTCGACGCGTCACCGTCGACGATCCCAACGACCACGATCTTTCCGTCAGGCTGAATTGCCACGTCCGCCGCGTCATCCAGGAAACCCGAACTCAGCGCGGTAGTGACCGATCCGCCGTCACCGAAACCCTGATCCAGTTGTCCGGTGGTGTCGTACCGGGTCAACGAGAACTCCCCGGCCACAACAATCTTCTGATCCACAGGCTGAACGGCGACGGCGTAGCCGCCGCGCCGGCCGGATGTGGTCACCTTGCCGTCGCCGTCGAAACTCTCATCGAGCGCGGAATTTGCGGGTGGGGTGACGCACTGGACCGTGATGTCGGTGATGTCGGTGTCCGCCACCACGCCGGATCCGTCGCTGACTGTGCAGACCTGATCCGGATCGGTGGGGTGTGCGGCCACGGTCACGTCATAGCCCTGTCCGGGCAGCAGTCGTTCGGTGAATGCGAAACTGCCGTCAGTCGGAGTGGTTTCGTCTATCAGGTTGTTGCGCAGCACAAGGCCGCCACCCTGGAGTCCGGTGACCGTGCCGGTGACGGCGTAGTCGGGGTCGGGCACCGCCGGCTCGTCATCGGTGATGATCAGCGTTGCAGCCGAGGGACCGCCCAGCGTGGCGCATGCCGGGTCGGCCAAGGTGAGTTCGACAGTCTCCTCACCCTCGGCCGCCTCGTCCTGCAGTATCGGAAGCCTGACCAACCGGGGGGCGCTGTCGCCATCCGCGAAGGTGACGGCGGTATCCAGCGGCATGAGATCGTCGCCGGCCTGGGCCGTTCCGCCAGTAACCAGCACGCTCGCGCTCGCCGCCCCGACGCTGCCGCCGACGCGGGTCACCAGGACCCGGGCGCTGTCCGCACCGGATTCCTCAGCGCGGTAGGTGCTCTCGCTGAATTGCAGCTGCCCGGCCGCCGGATCCGGTCCTGATTCGCAGACCGCCGGTGCGGTGGGCTCCTCCGGGGGCGAAACCAGCAACGGATCGGCGATCGAGGTCAGCCCCCGGGCGCGAATGTTCACCCCGTCGGCGTGCAGCGGGTCGACCAGCGTCGCAAGGGCACCGGATTCCAGGCCGCGATGGTTCATCACACTGGCCGAGGCGATGGTCCGCAGGGTGAAACCCTCGCCGAGGTTCAGACCCGAAAGATCGATGGTGTACGGCAGGTTGGCGTTGAGATCGACCTCGAATTCCTCTTCCTGATCGACGGTGGGCGTGAAGTCCGACGTCTGCCAGAGCGGTGTCGTCACCGGTCCCTCCGTCCAGGCAACGATGTCCCATTGCCCGGTCCTGCCCGTGACGAACGCCGTGCCAGCCGTCTGGAAAAGGTGCTGGTCACTGGTATAGGCGCTCACCTCGAGATGCAACATGGCGTCCACCGTGAAGCAGTTGACGGTTTCCGGGCCGTCGCAGTCCGGGCCCGGCCCGTTGTGATCGATGGCCCGCATGAACGCCTTTTTCAGACCGAATTGCAGGGACGCGCCGGGCTCGCCTTTGGCGAATGCCTGGTATTGGATCAACTGCGCCTTGTTCCCGCCGATGCCCTCAGCGGTCTCGGTTTCGGTCCAGTACTCGGAGCCGTCACCCCTGGAGAAGATGTCCGCCGTGGCCCGCGGGCCCTCGGGAATCGTCGCCGGTCCGAAATCATGTCTGCGGAGCAGATCGCCCGCAACGTCCGTGCCTTGGTCGGCCACCACTTCGGTTCCGTCGGGAAGGATGTCGGCAAATTGCCACTGCCGCACCGGGGGAAACGGTATCACCGGGGTGGCGCTCGCCGGCGCGGACAGCACAGCAGCGATGGCGGCCAGGCCGGCGATGGCGGCCAGGACGGTGACGCCGCCCCTCTGCATGCGAGATGAGGTCATGGCAAGCCCCGATCTGGACCCGCACGCAGGCGCGGCATCGACACGACGTTCCCGGAGTCGGGAGCTGTGAGGCGTCGATTGCCTGGTAGTACGGATTCTGGAGCGCAACGGTTCGCGGCCCCGCCGAGCCAACCAAGGACCAACCCGCTGAGGTCAGCCGCGATTCTTGTCCAGGCCGGGGAAAGCAAGGATTCATCGAGGATCTCGGGCTCCGGTTGATAGAGCCGCACGACGTTGGCCGCCGGGTATGGTGCCACCGACCGAGACCCCCCGCGATCGAGCAGGGACGGCACGCCGAACTGACTCTGCCGCCGAACTGACTCTGCCGCCGAACTGACTCAGCCCCGTCCCATCGCGGCCACCAACCTGGCGGTCGGCCCGCCGATCCCGTGCTGCCTGATCAGCTTCGACAGCGCCGCCGGATCGACGGGCTCGGCGGGCAAAATGCCGGAGCCGTCCGGGTCGACACTCACCGGGGCATCTGTGGAGATTCGCACCACCGTCGGCGCGACCAGCAGATAGTCGCGGGCAGCCGACAGTTTGGCGCGCATCCCGGCGGTCAACCCGGTGGACCGGCCGTCCAGTGCTTCGAGCAGTCCCTCCACCGTGCCGAACCGCGAGATCAGGGTGGCCGCGGTCTTGTCGCCCACCCCCGGTACCCCGGGTAGGCCGTCGGACGGGTCCCCTCTTAGGGCGGCGAAGTCCGCGTAGCTGCCCGGCGGAATGCCGTAGCGCTGCGCGACGGTG
>JBBQJM010000046.1:0-12843 GCA_038325895.1 Mycobacteriales bacterium | reverse complement strand
GTCCCGCGGACATCGTCACCGGCTCGAGATCGGCCGGGACGGGCGCGCCGGCGGCGCGCGCGCTGACCGCCGCCGCCGAGCTCGGCTCGCCGAAAACCCCGGCCCTCGCCTGCAGGATTCGTTCCGTCAGGGTGATGTCGTGACATCGGGCGAGGCGGACCCCGGCCCGCAGCAGGTCAGGATACACCTGGCTGGTCGCGTCCCACAGCCACCGCGCGCCCCGACCGGCGAAGGCGAGCAGCTCCACCGGATCACCGATCATGAGCGGGTCACCCAACGGTTCGCCGTTCTCGGCCAATTCCTGAAGGAGATAGCCCGGCGCCTCGTCCCGGCGCTCGTCCGGTAACTCAGCATCAGCGGCACTGGCGGCACCATCGGCACCATCGGCACCGGACCGGTTGCTGCGGTTCGCCACTCGGGGCGCAAGGGCCAGGAACATCGCTGGTGACAATCGCTCCGACAATCGCTCCGACGTCAGCGCTAGGACGTCGAGCCGCCGCGCAAGGAGCGGCGGATCACCTCGAGCTTGTCGCGGGCAGCCTCCTCGCGTTTGGCCGCCTGCTCCTCGAACGATTTCACCTCCGGGATGCCCTCGGCGAGCTCGGTGGCCCCGAGCGAGTGCGCATAACGGCCTTCGATCTTGTCCCGGACGTAATCCAGGCTGGGCACCCCGGCGGCGCTGTAGTCCGGACCCGGAACGGCGGGCCCCGGCACCGCGGTGCCGAAGGTGCCGAGACCGGCGACATCGACCCCGGGTGACGTGGGCGTCACGGCCGCGGTCGGCGTCGGGATGGCTCCGGTGGACGGGGCCGCGCTGTCGCGTGCCGAGGAGACCGGACCCGCCTCGGTGGTTGCCGGCGCGACCTCGGGCACCGGTGGCGCGAGCGTGTCGGCGGGCTCGGCCGGCCCGCGCGCATCGGGAATCGAGTCCACCATCATCGGTCCTCCTGCCTGATCCACAGTGCTGATCCCAACGGGCTTCGCGAACCCCACGCTACGGCGCTGTTGCTCGCCCTGTCGATCACGCTGTCGATCGCGCTGTCGATCGCGCTGTCGATCGCGCTGTCGATCGCGCTGTCGATCGCGCTGTCGATCGCGCTGTCGATCGTCCTGTCGATCGCCCTGTCGATCGCCCTGTCGATCGCCCTGTCGATCGCCCTGTCGATCGCCCTGTCGATCGCCCTGTCGATCGCTCTGCGCGGCACTGCGTGGACGTCTCGTGGGGTCGATTGTCCGGTCCGTCATTGTTCATCCTGATCACCGCCCGATCTGGTCGTTTGTCACGGCGGCACATTCGGCGCACACTCTCGGAAGGTCCGTTCCGCGGTGCGCAGCCGGGCCCTCGACTGCCGTCCCGGGCGAACCCCTTGCGTCCGGGGCGGGGTCGGGAGAGCGGTGCCGGCAGTTGTCGGGAAGTGGTCCGGGCGCTGCGGTTTCCCTGGCAAGTCGTGTTGCCCGCCCGGCCCACGGGCCTAGCCTTTCCGCATGAGCGCAGCCGCGGTCGAGCCCCACCCGACCGGACCCCCTGTCACCCGCGGCCGGATCGCAGCGTGGGCGACGTGGGATTGGGGCTCGGCCGCGTTCAACGCGGTCATCGTCACCTTCGTCTTCACCGTCTACCTGACCGACTCCGTCGGCATCGACCTGCCCGGCAACATCAGCGCCAATACCTGGCTCGGGTGGACATTGGGCATCGCCGGGTTCTTCGTGGCGATCCTGGCGCCCGTCACCGGACAGCGCGCGGACGCGGGTGGACGCCGCAAGCTCTCCCTCGGGGTCTGGACGGGTCTGACGGTTCTCATCATGGTGGGGCTGTTCGCCGTCAAGGACGAGTACCAGTACCTCTGGCTCGGCCTGGTGCTGCTCGGGCTGGGGTCGATCTTCTTCGAGTTCGCCACGGTGTCCTACAACGCGATGCTCCGGCAGGTCTCGACGCCCGCCAATATCGGCCGCGTCTCGGCCTTCGGGTGGTCGATGGGGTACTTCGGCGGCATCGTGCTGCTTCTCGTCTGCTACGTCGGATTCATCCACCCCGACGTCGGCTGGTTCGGCGTCACCGCCCAGGACGGGCTGAACATCCGCGTGGTGGCGTTGTTCGCGGCCGCCTGGTTCGCTGTCTTCGCGATCCCGGTGCTGATCAAGGTCCCGGAGATCACCGGCCTGCCGCGATCGAAGCGGGCCGGATTCTTCGCGTCCTACCGGGTGCTGTTCCGCGATCTGGGCAGCCTGTACCGCACCGATCGGCACACCGTGTACTTCCTCGGCGCCAGCGCGTTGTTCCGCGACGGACTGAACGCGGTGTTCACCTTCGGCGCGGTGCTGGCCGTCACCGTGTACGGCATCAACTCCGCTGACGTGTTGATCTTCGGCGTGGCCGCCAACGTCATCTCGGCGATCGGCGCGCTCACCGCCGGTCGGCTCGACGACAAATGGGGACCGAAGCGGATCATCGTCATCGCGCTGAGCGGCATGCTCATCGCCGGCACCATCTTGCTGTTCGTGTCGGGGCCGACCGCGTTCTGGATCTTCGGCCTGATCCTGTGCCTGTTCGTCGGCCCGGCGCAGTCATCGTCACGGACATTCCTGGCCAGGCTTGCCCCGCCCGGCCACGAGGGCCAGCTGTTCGGGCTGTACGCGACGACTGGACGCGCGGTGTCCTTCGTGGCGCCGGTGCTGTTCGGCCTGTTCACCTACTGGTTCGGCAGCGACCGGGCAGGCATCATCGGCATCCTGCTGGTGCTGGCCGGCGGCCTCGCGGCGCTGTGGCCGGTGCGCCCGCCGGAGCAGGCCGGGCGCATGCACGCCCAGGCGGCACAGTGAGGGCCGGTCCGGACGTCACCCCACCGGGCCGCACCGCGCTGTCAATCGCTACCCGGCACCGATCGAAGCGGCTCCCACGACAGGAGTTGGGTTGGCCTCAAGGACAGGAAAGCGCCCTACCAGCCCCAGCTTCCGGGTTCGCCCTTGAACGGTCCGACGACATCGGAGGTGATCCAGCCGCCGTAGAACCCGCCGGCCTGAGGCAGCACCCGCTCCCCATCGATGTAGCACTCCACCGCTGACGGCATGAACGACAGGAACCCGGTGATCGGCACGAACCGGCGGGTCGGCGTCTGATAACTCCAGGCCGCCGCCTCGCGCCAGCTCACGGTGCCGGCGTCACCGGGTCCGACTTTCCCCGTGCCGACCTCCCCAGGACCGACCTCCCCAGTGGCGACGTCCCAGTAGGTGGCCGCGCCCTTCCACTCGCACATCGTGCTGCGCGCGGACGAACGGCGGATCCGGTCCTGATGGACATCGGCCGGCGGCAGATACCAGGTCGGCGGATGGCTGGTCTCCATCACCCGCCACGCCGCACGACTGTCGGCGATCAGGATGCCTCCGCTCCGCACCACGACGTGCCGAGCTGACGGCTCCAGCGCGGGCGGCCGCGGGTAGTCCCAGACCGATTCCTGGCCGGGTCCGGGTGGCACCGGCGTCGCCGGGCTCTGTTGTGGCGTCAGTCTGGGTGTCATGCCTGCATTGTGCCGGTGCGGGGATCAGCCCCCCGTTTGCTGCAGGTGCCTGGTCCGGCCCGGCGAACTCACCTCACTCCCAGCACGAAGGGATAGACGGCGCTCGCCCCGGCGCGGCGGAGCTCGCGAGCGGTGACCGCAAGGGTCCAGCCGGTGTCGGTCAGGTCGTCGACCAGCAGCACCCGCCGGCCGGACACCGCGCCGGGATCGGACAGTCGGTAGCGGTTGACCACACCGGCCAACCTGCGTGCCGAATTCACCCCGCCGGCCGGTCGCCGGTCCGGGTCGACGAGATCGAAAATGGCCAGTACGGGGAGCGACCGGTACTTGGCCAGGCCCTGCGCCAGGTGCGAGATCAGCTTCGGATGAGTCGAGGAATCGAGGTAGACGACGCCGTCCAGCGCCGGCGGCTCCCCGCCGCCCGTCCCGTCCAGCCAGGCGTCCAGGGTCTGCACGGCGGCGTGCCGCAGCGGGACCGGCACCTCGCCATCCGGCGACCCAGCGCGGACCAGGTCGCGCAGTGCGGTACCCCAGCCGATACCGTCCAGCCTGCCGACGGCCCGGCCCGTCTCCGCCCGTTCGGTGACGGCGATGCGACCGGACAGGTTGACGCCGATCTCCTTCATCGCGCTCGGCCACTGGCCTCGCGGTTCGACCGCCACTCCCGGCACCGACAGCCGGGTGCGGGCCGCGGTGACCTCGGCCGCGTCGACCCCGGTGTCGAGGCTGAGCCCGCCGCAGTTGTCGCAGCGCCCGCAGTCCTGCGCACCCTGGTCGTCCAGCTGCTCCCGCAGGAACCGCATGCGGCAGTCCGCCGTCGTCAGGTAGTCGAGCATCGCCTGCTGCTCACGCTCACGGGCGGCGGCGACCCTGGCGTAGCGATCGGCGTCGTACTCCCAGGGCTCGCCGGTACTGACCCAACCACCGGCGACCCGGCGCACCGCGCCGTCCACGTCGAGCACCTTGAGCATCATCTCCAGCCGCGACCGGCGCAACGGGACCAGAGGTTCCAGCGCGGGCAGCGACATCGGACGGCCGGCCTCGGCCAGTTCGCTCAGGGTGGCCCGCACGGCCTCGCCCGGCGGAAAGGCGAGCGAGCCGAAATAGCTCCAGACATCGGTGTCCTCCGGGCCGGGCAGCAGGATCACGTCGGCCCGGTCGACAGACCGGCCGGCCCGGCCGACCTGCTGGTAGTACGCGATCGGTGACGGCGGCGCGCCCAGATGGATCACGAAACCGAGGTCGGGCTTGTCGAAACCCATGCCGAGTGCCGAGGTGGCCACCAACGCCTTCACCTTGTTGGTCAGCAGGTCTTCCTCGGCCTTGAGCCGATCACTCTGCTCGGTCCGACCTGAGTACGCCGCCACCTCGAACCCGTTGGCGCGCAAATGATCTGCGACCTGCTCGGTGGCCGCGACGGTCAAGCAGTAGATGATCCCGGACCCGGTCAGTTCGTTCAGGTGCTGGGTGAGCCAGGCCAATCTCGCCGGTTGGTCGGGCAGCCGGACGACACCCAGGTGCAAGGATTCGCGGTCCAGGGAGCCGCGCAGGACCAGCGCGCGTTCGGTGTCGCCGCCGAGCTGCTCGGCCACGTCGACCGTCACGCGGGCGTTGGCCGTCGCGGTGGTGGCCAGCACCGGAACGCCAGGCGGCAGGTCGGTGAGCAGCGTCCGAATCCTGCGGTAGTCCGGCCGGAAATCGTGGCCCCAATCCGAGATGCAGTGCGCCTCGTCGATGACGACCAAACCGGCCGTCTCGGCCAGATGCGGCAGCACCTCGTCACGGAAACCCGGGTTGTTCAACCGCTCGGGCGAGACCAGCAGCACGTCGACGTCGCCGGCCCGGACCGCGGCATGCACTGTCGACCACTCCTCGGCGTTCGCGGAGTTGATCGTCACCGCCCGGATCCCGGCGCGGGCCGCGGCGGCGATCTGGTTGCGCATCAACGACAGCAGCGGCGAGATGATCACCGTGGGCCCGGCGCCCCTGGCCCGCAGCAACGCTGTCGCCACGAAGTAGACCGCCGACTTGCCCCACCCGGTGCGTTGCACCACCAGGGCACGTCGGTGATCAACGACCAGCGCCTCGATCGCCGTCCACTGGTCCTCTCGGAGCTCCGCGGCGGGGTTCCCGACCAAGTCGTGCAGGTGCGACTCGGCTTCCGCACGCAGTTGACCCCTGGCACTGCTGTCCTGCTCACTGCTGTCCACGTCACTCCCGTCGATCTGCGGTCCCGCCTCGTCGATCTGGTGGGCCACGTCTACCCCCCGTTCCTCATGCCCCGTTCCGAGGCCGTGCCGTCACGCTAGGCGGTGCCACCGACAACGGCGTCACGCGGACCCGGCCTACCATCAGCAGGTGGGCGGCTGGTGGGCGGAGAGCGTCGTTGACGCGGGGAAACTCCCGCTGCTGTTGTGCCTGACCGCATTCGTGCTGACATTCGTGCTGACCCGGGTGATCACCCGGATGATCAGGGCCGGGGTCGGGCCGTTCCGGAACAACGTGTCCGAGAGCGGTGTGCACATCCACCACGCCGTGCCCGGCATCATCCTGCTGATCGTCGGTGCCTTGATGGCGCTGGCCGCCGAGGGCGCTCCGTGGGTCGAGATCGCAGCGCTGACCATCGGTGTCGGGATGTCGTTGATCCTGGACGAATTCGCGCTGATCCTGCACCTGCAGGACGTCTACTGGTCCAACGAAGGACGCATCTCGGTGGAACTCATCGGGTTGACCGCTGCCTGCATGGGCCTGCTGATGCTCGGCTTCACCCCGCTGAGCGACATCGACTTCAGCGCCGGGGACGTGACCATCAACATCACCCTGGCCACCACGCTGGCCATCCACGCCGTTTTCGTTCTGGTCTGCGTGCTGAAGGCCAAGTACCGCACGGCACTGATCAGCTGCTTCGTCCCGTTCGTCGCCTGGGTTGCCGCGTTCCGGCTGGGCCGACCGAAGTCGTGGTGGGCCCGCAAGCGGTACAAGCCGAAGAAGCTGGCCCGGGCGGTCGCCAGGGAACGGAAGTTCGACGGACGCTGGGATCCGGCGTGGCGCTGGGTCGGCAACCTCATCGCGGGCAAGGTGTCCCAACCCGATCCCGATCCCGTCTCACAGCCCGAACCCGATCCGGCGTCCCAAGCCGATACGCCCGAATCCGTTGTGCGGCCGGCGGTGGCGGAACCCTCGGCATCGGAACGCCTCCCGGCTCAGTAGTAGCTCGGCGGGCAACACCTCAAGCAGCAGGTCAGCGGTGCGTGGCGGGATCACCGGCAGCACGTTCCAGCGCCTGCAGCACGGTTCGCTGAAACGATCGGGCGTCCTGTGCGCTCGGGTGTGCCCCGCCCTCTCTGGCCGCGATCGCCCGCGAGACCACGTCCCGCACGGCGGGATCCGGGTCACCCCAGATCAGCTGCTGACCCGCCCCGACCTTGCTCGACCAGTACCCGCTGCGCAGCCGCTGCAGGGCACGGCACGCGTTGAGTATCGCGTCGTCGGTCCAGGCCGGCCCCGAGACGGCATCCCCGTCGTACTCGTCATCCGGTTGGGCCAGATGCCAACGCAGCGAATCGATAAGGAGGGTCACCAGGTGTTCGTCGGGCACCGAACGGAAGATCGTCGCCGCGGCCGGCCCGTACACCGTCAAGCCGCGTTCCGCGAGGATGCTGCGGTCGATGGCGTACCAGAACGTCCCGTCCGCCTCCCGCCGTGCCTGCCCGGTCCAGGTGACCCGGAACGGCATGGACGCGCCGGAGCTGAGTTCGACCTCGAAACCCGGCTCGCGAGCGGCGGCCGCCGCCACCTCCGTCCGGTAGGCCACCAGCTCGAGCCCGCGCGCCGGGCAGGGCAGGGTCTCGTGGCGCAGGCCCTCCACCAGCGCCTGCTTCGCCGGCGCGGGCAGCGACCCGGAAACCACGATGGCGACATCGATATCGCTGCGTCCCGGCTGATAGCCCTCCAGGGCGAGGGAACCGGCCGCATAGACGCCGATCAGATCGCGCTCCAGGATGTCGCGGCTGCGGGCGGCGAGCGCGGCCAGGTACTCGCGCGCTGCCGGATCCACGACCAGCATGCGACCTCCTTGCTCACGCCCCGATCGGCCACTTCCACGCTGCCGGGGCGAAGCCACGCCGCGATCGGCAGCCCCGCAGGATCCACGGTCAGTTCGCAGGGTACTGGTCTCTGGCCGACCAGCATCGGGCCGGCGAGGCATCATGGTCGGCGATGACGAATCCGACGCTCTCCTCGAACCTCGCCGGCCGTTTCGCGCCGAGCCCGTCGGGCGATCTGCACGTCGGAAACCTCCGCACGGCGCTGCTGGCCTGGCTGTTCGCCCGCAGCGCCGGACGAAGGTTCCTGGTGCGGATGGAGGACCTGGATCGCGTTCTACCCGGGGCCGACCGGGTTCAGTTGGCCGACCTGGCCGCGATCGGACTGGACTGGGACGGCCCGGTGCTCTACCAGTCGCGGCGCACGGATCTGTACGCGGCCGCCATCGCACGGCTGACCGATGCCGGCCTGACGTACGAGTGCTTCTGTACGCGCGGGGAGATCCGCGAGGCGGCGTCGGCACCGCATCCCGACCCGGCGTCGGGGTTCGACGGCTCCTATCCCGGGACGTGCCGGAAACTGTCCGACGCCGAGATCGTGACCCGGCGCGCCGCCGGGCGGCCCGGCGCGCTCCGGCTGCGGGCTGAGTCGGACTGCTGGACGATCGACGACGAACTCGCCGGCACTGTCACCGGCGCGGTCGACGACGTGGTGTTGCGGCGCAACGACGGGGTTGCTGCTTACAACCTCGCCGTGGTGGTCGACGACGCGGACCAGGACATCGACCAGGTGGTCCGTGGTGACGATCTGCTGAGCTCCGCCCCGCGGCAGGCCTATCTCGGTGCGCTGCTGGACCTTCCCGCAGTGACCTACGCGCACGTGCCGCTGGCCCTCAATCGCGCCGGGCAGCGGCTGGCCAAACGGGACGGTGCGGTGACCCTGGCCGACCTGGCCGCGCGGGGACGCAGCCCCCAGCAGGTATTCGGGGAGCTGGCCGTGTCCCTGGATTTGGCCGCCCCCGGCGAGTCCGTCGCTCCCGCGGTGGTGCTGGATCGCTTCGATCCACGCAAGCTGCCGCGCCTTCCGTGGGTTGTCGAACCGGCGGACCTCTGAAGCCGCGGGCCTCAGCGATCCCTGGCCGCCACCACCGAGAGCGGCGACGATCGAACTCTTGCCGACGCCGCCAATCGCAGCGGCCCTGCGCTCCGTCCAACCAGTATGTCCGACGACCACGAAGGTTCTCCATGTCCGACACTTGCATCTCGCCGTCGTCGTCGACGGCAGCGGCCGGCACCCCGCCGCGTGGCGCGAACCCGCCGCCAGCCCACCAGCCTGTTGACCGCCGCGTACTGGGCCGATCTCGTGCAGACGGCCGAACGCGGCTTGATCGACTTCGTCACCATCGAGGACTCCCTCGGATTGCAGGCGGAGGGATTCTCCGGTCCCGACGATCGGGTCGACCGCGTACAGGGCCGGCTGGACGCCAGGCTCCTTGCCGCCAGGGTCGCCCCGCTGACCTGACGACACCCGAAGTCCCCCACTCATTTTCGCCCTGTTCGACGAGGCCGCCGACTATGCCGACCTGGTCAGGCGACTCTGCGACAGCTGGGACGACGACACCGAGATCCGCGACGCCGCGACCGGCCGGTTCATCGACCGGAACAAGCTGCACTACATCGACTTTCAGAACAAGTACCTGTCGGTCAAGGGGCCGTCGATCGTTCCCCGGCCGCCTCAGGGACAACCGCTGGCCAGCGCGCTCGCGCACTTCCAAGGTGCCATGGCGGGGGTCGGCGTGGCGGGTCGGCTCAGCGCCGGGACGGCAGCCGGAGCCCGGTGACCAGCAGAACCACCCCGACCACGGCGACGATCGGGCCCACCACCGCCCACAGCGTCTTGCCCGACATCGCCGAGCCGCCGACCACGCCCAGACCCTGCAGCCCCCAGATGGCACCGAGCAGAATGAGGAGGACGCCGACCACGATCCATATCGGCTTCTTCATGTGCTGTGCCGCCTTTCGGGCCGTGCGCTGCACGCAGCCTGGATCAGGCTGCCGCTCGATCTGTCCTGGTCAACCGGTGACGATCCGCTGCAATTCCTCCAGCAACCGCACTTCCTCGTCGATGTCCTTGGCCGCCGCGTTGGAGAACAGCACCTGGTCGACGCCCGCACCGTCGAGGCGGGCAAGATCGTCGGCGATCTGCCGCGGCGACCCACCCAGGAACGGCCGGCCCTCGTCGATCGGATCGACGGTGACCGGCACGTTCGCCCTGGCGACCACGATGAGATCGCCCGGGTCGCGACCCTGCTCGCGGGCCGCATCGTGGAACGCGGAGATCAACCCGCGCAACGTCTCCTCGGAGACGACGATCGGGTTGATGCCGTCCGCAGTCCGCGCTGCCCGTGCCACACCTGCCGGGGTCATCGCGCCCAGCAGCACCGGGATGTGCGACTGCACCGGCTTGGGCCCGACCTCCGAGGGAGCGATGCGGTAGAAGCGGCCCTGATAGCTCACGGGATCGGGACCCCAGCAGGCGCGCATCGCTTCGATGACCTCGTCGAGACCGGCGCCGCGACGCTTCAGCGGCACGTTGGCGGTCTCGAACTCCTGCGGCATCCAGCCCTGGCCCAATCCCGCGATGACCCGACCGTTGCTGAACTGGTCCAGCGTCGCGCCGCATACCCGAACTCCTCCGCCGCCTGGGCGATCCGGATGATGTGCGCGGGTGAGGCGAAGGGCGCCGAGGTGGGCAGCGCGACACCGAGTTCCATGATTCATCCTGACACGGGCCCGGACGCCGCGAACTGACGCCTCCGGCGTGCTGGTTGGATAGCCCTCGTGACCGACCCCCGCGTCGACCCGCGCCCGGCGCACCACCGGGCGGGCAACTACGACATCATCGTGGCGCTGTTCTGCGGGCTGTTGCTGATCTCCAATATCGGCGCGACAAAGTTGATCCAGTTCGGCCCGATCATCACCGACGGCGGTGCCTTCCTGTTCCCGCTGACCTACATCTTCGGTGACGTCATCAGCGAGGTGTACGGGTTCGGCAGGGCCCGCCGGGCGATCCTGCTGGGCTTCGGGCTGTCCATCCTGGCGTCACTGACGTTCTACATCGTGCAGATCGCGCCGGCCGCGGACGCCTACGAGAACCAGGCCGCGTTCGAAGCGGTCCTCGGTTTCGTGCCGCGGATCGTGCTGGCCAGCCTGTGCGGATTCCTGGCCGGGCAGTTGCTCAACGCCTATGTTCTCGTCCGGATCAAGAAACGCACCAGGGAAAAGCATCTGTGGGCCCGATTGATCGGTTCCACCCTGGTCGGCGAACTGGCCGACACCGTGGTGTTCTGCACCATCGCCTTCTACGGCATCATCACCGGCGGTGATTTCCTCAACTACGTGGTCACCGGCTACGTGTACAAGGTCCTGGTCGAGGTGGTCATGCTGCCGGTGACCTATCCGGTCATCGCCCTGGTGAAGCGGCACGAACCCGATTACGTCCCTGATGGTTTCGTCGCGGATGCTGCACCCCGGTAGTCATCGTGGTAATAGCTGCCCGTAGTAGGAACCCAGGAAATCCGACCGGAACTCCCCGAAGGTGCCGTCGGTGATGCTCTGCCGGATCCGGTCGACGAGCCGGACCACGAACCGTTCGTTGTGAATGGTGGACAACGTCGCCGAGAGCATTTCCTTGGCCTTGAACAGATGATGCAGATAGGCCCGCGTGTAGTGCCCGCAGGTGTAACAATCGCAATCGCCGTCGGGCGGCGAGAAATCCCGGCGGAATCGTGCATTGGTGACGTTCATCCGGCCGGTCGCCGAATACAGCTGGCCATTCCGGGCGACCCGGGACGGTGAGACGCAGTCGAAGGTGTCGGTGCCGTTCTCGATGGCGGTGAACATGTCGTCGGGTTCGCTGATGCCCAGCAGGTGACGCGGACGGTCCTCCGGCAGCTCCTCGCTCACCCACCGGACGATGGTGCCCAGGTTGTGTTTCTCCAACGCCCCGCCGATGCCGTAGCCGTCGAAACCCAACGCAACCAGGTCCCGGGTGGCCCTCCGGCGCAGGTCCTCGTACTGCGCGCCCTGCACGACCGCGAACAGCGCCTTGTACGGCCGGCCGGCCCGCTCCGCGGTCAGCCGGCCGTGCTCGGCGAGGCAGCGCACCGCCCAGGCCTGGGTGCGGGTCACCGACTGCTCCTGGTACTGCCGGGTGTTCATCAACGTGGTGCATTCGTCGAAGGCGAAGATGATGTCAGCGCCGAGCTGGTGCTGGATACCCATCGACACCTCGGGGCTGAACCGGTGCAGCGAGCCGTCCAGGTGCGACTTGAACGTCACCCCGTCGTCGTCGACCTCGGCCAGCCGGGTCTTGCCCTCGGCGATGACATGATCGGATTGCAGGCCGGTCACATCCATCGCCAGCATCTTCTTGAACCCGGCCCCGAGCGAGAGCACCTGGAAGCCACCGGAATCGGTGAACGTCGGCCCCGGCCAGTTCATGAACGCCCCGAGACCGCCGGCCGCTTCGACGATGTCGGCGCCGGGCTGCAGGTACAGGTGGTAGGCGTTGGCCAGCACGGCTTGCGCACCCAGCGCCGCCATCGATTCGGGCAGCACCGACTTGACGGTGGCCTTCGTGCCCACCGCGATGAACGCGGGTGTCCGGATGACGCCGTGCGGGGTGGTGATCACTCCGGTCCGGCCGAGCGCACCGGGCAGCGTGGCCTTGACCTCGAAGCCGAACCCTGCTGGCTCGGGCTCGGTGGCGGAATACGGTGACGTCACCACCGCATCCAAGCAGCCCGCGGGCAGCGCACCGGCTGCTGCCCGGCGTTCCGGCGTTGCGGGCAGGTCCGGGCGTCAGGCGACGAAGCCGGTGAACCGCGCGACCTCGGTGTCCCGATGCTCGATCCGTTCAGCAATGACGAACCCTCCCCTCTCGATTCCGGCCTGGGGCGCTCTCGAGGAATGCCCCCTGCCCACCGTGAATCGGCCCCTGCGAGTGGCCGAATTCGACGACCTTTTCGTCACCGTGGATAGCCTTCCTCATGCTCATTGCCCGGTCGATCGCACTGTTCATCCTCGCCGCGGTGGCCGAGATCGGTGGCGCCTGGTTGATCTGGCAAGGGGTGCGAGAACAACGCGGGCCGGTCTGGATCGGCGCCGGCGTCATCACTCTCGGCCTGTACGGGTTCGTCGCCACCATCCAACCGGACGCCAACTTCGGGCGGATCCTTGCCGCCTACGGTGGGGTCTTCGTCGCCGGTTCGCTGGCCTGGGGG